>WLFI01000126.1 GCA_009703845.1 Actinomycetota bacterium | reverse complement strand
TATCGGATTAGTTCTTGGCCTTGTGTCACTAAACCAGATCAATGCTTCGCAAGGTCGTCAGGGCGGCAAAGGCATGGCAATCGCGGGTATCGCAATCGGTGCTGTAACGACACTGGTCGGCGTATTGCTTCTGATGAGCCCAGACTTCTGGTACGGCTTCAACCAGGGCTACTACGGCTACTAAATCGATTTGAAAAGAAGTTGCCCCTGCGTTCTTTCGCGGGGGCTGCTTTTTGTTCGAGGCCGGTTACTTCAGTAGCGACTTCATCTGGTTGTAGATCAACTTCGCGGCGAAAAGAGGGTTCAGTCTCGAGAGTCTGTCCATCAGTTTGGCATCAGAGCCGATGCACAACCTCGCGGTGTTGTTTTCGATGGCGTCAACCATCAGCTTGGCAGCCAGGGGAGCGGGCGTGGTCTTGAACTGGCTCGATTCAGCATCCCCAGCATCCATCGTCATTCCAGAGTTTGCTGCGATATTGGTTGCAATAGCGCCCGGAAAAACTATCGTCACGCCAACCTTTGTGTCCATCAGCTCGCTGTGCAAACCTTCGGTCAAAAGCTTGATGGCCGCCTTTGATGCGCCATAAACGCTCTGCCCCGGAACCGGCGCATAGGCACCCATAGACGAAACATTTAGTATGTGAGCTTCGTTGCGCTTAAGCAGGCCAGGCAGAAAGGCCTTCACGAGAGCTAGAGGGCCATAGAAGTTCACATCGATGACCTTCTTGGCTTGCTCCATGGTCAGCTCGTTCACTTTTACGAACGGTTGAATGATTCCGGCGTTGTTGATCAGAGCATCAACTTCGCCAAGTTCTTTCTTCACCGACGCAGGTAGCGCGGACACCGCCACTAAATCGCTCACGTCAAAAAGGTGGGTTGAGACCTTGGCACCGATTGCCTCCGCCAATTTCTGAGTTTCTTTGAGGGTCTCTGCACGCATGTCTACGGCTGCGACCTTAGCGCCCCTTCTAGCCAATTCGAGGGTGAGCTCACGCCCCATTCCACTGCCTGCACCCGTGACTACTATTACTTTGCCTTGAACCTTCATGGTTTCTCCTTTGATTGGTGGCACTTCTCACCATAGTCGTTTGTGTCCAAATGAAATGGCTTTTGATGAAGTGGATGCTCGTGGGAAACATCTGGGCACATTTGCTGTTGTGCAAAGCATGACACTAAAAAGCATCGAACTAAAAATGATCGACGGCGCCAAAAAGACGTTCGCGGATTTTTCTAACGGCCCGGTTTTGGTGGTCAATGTTGCATCGCGCTGTGGTCTCACGCCACAGTACGAAGCTCTCGAAGAACTTCAGAAGAAGTATGCGAGCAAAGGCTTCACTGTTCTTGGGGTTCCGAGCGGTCAGTTTTTTCAAGAATTGGCAGACGAGCAAGCCATCAGCGAGTATTGCTCGACAACCTGGGGTGTCACCTTTCCAATGACCGAAAAGTCAAAGGTCAATGGTCGTTCACGTCATGCGCTTTACAAAGAATTGGTGAAGGCCAAGGATTCGTCGGGCAAAGCCGGACCAGTCATGTGGAACTTTGAGAAGTTCTTGGTTCTACCCACCGGCGAAATCAAGCGGTTCAGACCAACCACGAAGCCCGATGACGCTGCGATCATCGAAGCAATCGAAGGCGCTCTCTAACCAGCTACTTTTTTGTGACGTGGCCGAAACGAGCCAGCACAGAGTCTTCAATCAGCGCAACTACGTTGTAGAGCACGATTGAGACAAGCGTGATAACGACTACATAGGCCCAAACTTCGCTCGCCTTGGCGCGGCCAACCGCCGAAACAATGCCATAGCCGATTCCGCCGCCAGTGGCCAGCCACTCAACCAGCAGCGCGCCCGTAATGGCTCCTGGAACAGAAATTTTGAGCGCCGCGAAGAACGCCGGCAGCGATGACGGAAACGCGACTGTGCGCAGCGCACTTAGTTTGCCGGCACCGTAGACATTCACTAGGTCATACATCGCCGGTGACGCTGATCTCAGCCCGAAGACAATGTTTACCAAGGCTGGAAAGAGCACAACAATCGCACCCATCACCGCGACCGTGACCTCAGCTCGACCAAAAATCAGAATGATGATCGGCGCCATTGCAATCAGCGGAACAGATCGAAGCAGCATGGCAATCGGCATTAGTGCTTGCTCAATACCCTTCGAAAGAGTGAACAAGACAGCAATCAGCGTGGCGAAGAAAATTCCAAAAGCGAATCCGATGGATGCGTCAAGCATGGTTTGACCGAGTGCACCGAAAACCAGCGATTGGTTTTCTGACGATTTTTCGACGGTGAACATGAAGTTGAAAACATCCACTGGATTCTTGCCGATATATGGCGTGACATCGAGGGCCCAGAGTGCCACTACCCACAGTGCCGTAACGACGGCTAGCGAGATAAGGGTGTTGTAGCCGGTCTTGGCTATGCGTTGCGCTAGAGAACTCACTGAGAGCCTCCTGAGCCGGTTTTAGCCCAGGGGCTAGCCACTCGAGCAATCAGACCGAAAAGCGCGTAGGCGAGGCCTGCAATCGCTCCAGAAACCAGAGCCAGACCCCAAACTCGTGCCACTTCGAGGCTTTGCTGGGCGTTGACCATGGCTGGGCCGAAACCGAGGTCTGGGCCGCCGACGTATTCACCCAAAATTGCACCGAGAAACGCTGCCGGGGCTGCGATTCGTAACGCAGCGAAAATCGCTGGCAGAGAGGCAAGAAGCTGCACCTTCACCAGACGGTGCCAACTGTTTCCGCCATAGACGGTGACCACATCGAGACTCGCGCGATCGGCCGACTTTACGCCGGTTAGAGCGCCAACCATGGTGGTGAAGAACACGCTCAGGGCAGCTAGCGCCACAGCAGCTCCGGCGGGTTCACCTTCGCCGGGTGCTCCAAGCACCAGTCGAATGATCGGACCGATAGCCACAATTGGAATGCAGTAGGTGATGACGGCGATTTGGGTCGCTAGGTTTTCAATCTTTGGAATCATCAACGCCAGCCCGGCAAGCGCAAGGGCGCTTAGGTTTCCGAACACGAAACCCAATCCGGCTTCGGCTAGAGTGAGTGACGCATTTTTCCAGTAGAAATCGAATCCATCGATGCCGAGTTGTTCAATAACCTGCAGGGGAGTAGGTATCGCTCCAACCATGGACTCGCCCGCCGGGCCGGTTCTAGCGAAGACGGTGACCGCGCTTACCCACCAGAGGGCCACAACCGTAACCGACCCAATGGTTCCACCGATCCACTTGGGGCGATTGTTAGTCATCGGTAGCGTTCTCACCGTGAACACCGAACAGCAACTCGGATGCCCTGTCGTGCAGTGCGTGGAACTCGGGTGTTCGCATCATTTCGATGGTTCTTGGTCGAGGCAAGTCGATGTCGATAATTTCTTTGATTCGACCTGGTCGTGCGCTCATGACTGCTACCTGGTCACTCAAGAAAATGGCCTCAGAGATACCGTGCGTGACCATCAGAGTGGTTGCCGGCTTCTCTGTCCAGATGCGCAAAAGTTCGAGGTTTAGGCGCTGACGAGTAATGTCGTCGAGAGCACCGAATGGTTCGTCAAGAAGTAGCACGGAAGGCTGCACGATTAGAGCACGGGCGATGGATACTCGCTGGCGCATGCCGCCAGATAGCTGTGCGGGCTTGGCATTTTCGAAACCTTCAAGGCCAACCAGTTTGAT
>WLFI01000125.1 GCA_009703845.1 Actinomycetota bacterium | reverse complement strand
GACGCAGAATGGCACGGATGGCCGTTGGCGACCTACTCGACCAAAGAAGAAACAGACGCCAACTACAAGCGAGTCATCGAGTGGTTGCTAGATGCCGAGAGACTCGAGTCACTTCGCGTTGGAATCGCCGGCCACAACCTGTTCGATATTGCGATGGCTCACCTGCTGGTGAAGAAGCGTGCCATCACCAAGGGCGTCGAGTTTGAAATGCTCAAGGGTATGGCCAGCGAAATCTCAGAAGCGATTCGACCAGACATTGGTGCACCGCTGCTCTACACACCGGTGGTGCAACCCAACGAATTCAAGGTTGCCATCGCGTATCTCATTCGCCGTCTCGAAGAAAACGCCGCTTCTGAAAACTTCATGTCTGGAGTTTTCGATATCGCTACGAAGCAAGAGATTTTTGAGCGGGAGGCAAATCGTTTTAGGCGCTCGGTTGAGCTGGTTGACAGCGAGCCTCAGCGTTCTAGACGCAAGCCAAACCCAGAAATAGCTGCTCGACTAGCTAAGTCTTCGAGTTTCGAAAATGAACCAGATGTCGATCCTTCGTACCAGTTCACTCGTTCAGAAATTGTTAGCAGTATTGCCCGCGGTCTGACGATGACCACGCATCCGAGACCTTTGCCGACTGGTGTCGAACCGCTGAATTCGCTCGAGCAAATTGACCAGGTGTTGCATACTGCTTCAGCTGCGTCAGAGAAGTGGCGCTCAGATGCTTCGGTGCGAAAAGCCACTCTGCTCGAAGCCGCCAGGGTGCTATCTAACCGTCGACCAGAGTTAGTTGCGGTGATGGTAGCCGAAGCGGGAAAGACGCCAACCGAGGCCGACCCAGAGCTCAGCGAGGCCATCGACTTCGCTCGTTTCTACGCGCACCAGATCGAAACGCTTGACCGACTCGATTCGACCGCCTTTGAACCGAACCGGGTAACCCTCGTGGTGCCGCCGTGGAACTTTCCGGTGGCGATTCCCGCCGGAGGTGTTCTCGGGGCTCTTGCAGCTGGCTCGACCGTGGTCATCAAGCCTGCGCCACAGGTGCCGGCCTGCTCACTAGAGATGGTCAAGGCACTCTGGGATGCGGGCGTGCCGAGAGACGTTTTGCAATATGTGTTGGTTGAAGATGGGCCACTGGGTCTAGCGCTGGTTGGCCACGAACTGGTCGACAGTGTCGTGCTCACCGGTTCGTTCGACACCGCAAAACTTTTTGTAAGTCATCGACCCGGGCTGAAGCTGGCCGCCGAAACCAGCGGCAAAAACTCGATGATCATCACTCCGAGCGCCGACCTAGATCTTGCTGCTGCTGACCTAGCCAAGAGCGCATTCGGTCACGCTGGCCAAAAATGTTCGGCCGCCAGCGTTGCAATCTTGGTGGGTTCTGTTGCGAAGTCGAAGGCTTTCGAACGACAGCTGCTCGACGCGGTCGCTTCGATGAAAGTCGGCCGCGACGCATCCTCGCTAATCGGCCCGCTGGTTCAGCCACCCACCGACAAACTTCTGCGCGCACTCACCCAACTCGATGAGGGTGAGCGGTGGATGCTCGAACCGAAGCAACTCGACACCACCGGTCACCTCTGGAGCCCTGGCATTCGTGCCGGCGTAAAACCCGGCTCGTTCTTGCAACAAACCGAAGTGTTTGGCCCAGTGCTCGCCATCGTGCATGCCAAGAATCTGCGCGAGGCACTAAAGATTGCAAACTCGGTTGAGTATGGGCTAACGGCGGGCATCCACTCGCTTGATTTTGCCGAGGTCGGTTATTGGCGCAAGCGCATTCAGGCGGGCAATCTCTATGTGAACCGCACCACCACCGGGGCGATTGTTGAGCGTCAACCGTTCGGTGGCATGAAACGTTCATCGGTCGGTTGGGGTTTGAAAGCGGGCGGCAAGAACTACCTTCTCGGCTTCGGCAGTTTCAAAGACGAGGGTGCTCACCTGAGCGAAACCGACTGGCTCGAAATGGCAAGGCTCAGCGACGTGCGCTGGATCACCGAGCGGTTCGCGAAACTCGATCCCGCCGCCGACCCTGGCAAACTGCGAAGCGAGGCGAACTACAAGAGTTATCACCCAACGCCAGTGGTTATTCGCCTGGGCGCAGGAGTCGACAGAGAAGATCGTCGAGTAAAACGCTTGATGGGTTTTGTTGAGCGAGTGAAAGAGATTTCGGGAGTGCAGCTAGACGTTCAGGTGTCGAGCGGCAACGATCGTGCATCCACAAAGCTTGAAAACCCAACCGCGGGCTTGCGCGTAATCATGCTTGGCGAGCCCGACGAACAGGTGACGCAACTGCGCTCTAACCCAGACGTGACTATCTTCGATAATTCGGTTGTCGTCGATGGTTTGGTAACCGGCTTGATGCTGCTTCGCGAACGATCAACCTCAATCACCACGCACCGCTACGGCAACACTTTTGAAGTTCCGCTGGGGTAGGTTTAGCCCATGACAGAGCTACCAATCGCACGCACTTTTATCGACTCGCACGGAGTTGAAATCACCTTCTATGAATGGCCCGCAGCCAACGCGCGCGGAGTGGTTCAGGTGGCCCACGGCCTCGGCGAGCACGCCCGTCGCTACGACGACTTCGCAGCCCGGCTAAACCGAGCCGGCTTCAGCGTTTATGCCGACGACCACCGCGGTCACGGCGAAACCGGTCTGGCGCAACTGGCTTTGGGCCAAACCAAGGTGCTTGGCAACCTAGGTCCGGGTGGCATGGATGCCGCCTATGAGCAGGTGCACGAATTCACCAAACTGATTGCCGCCGAGAACCCTGGCAAGCCAATCGTTTTGGCCGGACACTCGTACGGCTCGTTCATCTCGCAGGTCCTGATCAAGAAGTATTCAGACGAATACGCTGCCTGCGTGCTCTCTGGCTCTGCCCTGGTTTGGCCGGGCAGCATGGGAATGGGTGCGTTCAACAAAAAGTGGGCGAAAGACGCCGCCGCTACCGGTTACGAGTGGCTCAGCCGCGACCCCGCCGTTGGTGCCCGTTTCGCCGCCGACCCAAAGTGCTTCTATGCCGATGCCGCCAAGGTGCTTGGTTTGCCGAATGCGCTCAAGTTGTTCCAGAAGCCGAGTGCGAGCATCCGCTCTGATTTGCCGATTTTGGTGCTCGCCGGTTCTGACGACCCGATCGGTGCCGCGCCATCGAACGAGAAGCTGGTCAACGCCTACCTGCGCGCCGGCGTCGACGACGTGACCATGTTTATCTATGACGACGCTCGCCACGAGGTGTACAACGAAACCAATAAAGACGAGGTTTTCGCCGACTTGCTGGCTTGGTTAGATGCCAAACTCTGAAAAAAGGGGATGCCTCGCGGCACTCTGGGCGTTTCTGTTTAGTCCCGCTACCTACACGCCGCCGACCGGTGTGGCAGCCCCAGAGGTCGACCCCAACCAAGAGTCAAACCAGCGCAGTGGGCTAGGCGGTTATCAGCCGGGAGCTTATGAGTCGCCGTTTGACGGCGGCGGTGACGAGGGCGATTACCGCTAGAAGCTCTCGCGATTGGGCTTTTGCTAGTGGCCGCTCTTAGGCAGGCGGCAGGCAGCAACGGCTTCGTCTATGTCTACTCCGAGCAGGTCGTGCTGTTCTGGGTGGCGCTTTAGCCACATGACTGTGTAGCTGCAAACCGGAACCAACTTGATGCCGCCGGTGGCGCGAACATCGTCAACCAAACCTTGCATCAAGATGCCGGCGAGCT
>WLFI01000124.1 GCA_009703845.1 Actinomycetota bacterium | reverse complement strand
GCCGCCATCTACGGGCGCACTCTCGGCATGCCTGGTCGCGTAGCGCTGTTTATTGCCGCCATTTGCACCTTTGGTCTCACCATCTTTCCGACCCCGCTGATCGGTTATTCGATTGAGCACCGAGTGTTCGCCATTGCATCGTTTGTGCTCTCGGCAGGGTGGCCGCTTTTGGCAATGCGAAAGCGCGCGGATGCTCCCTGGATCATTCGCCCAACCGCATCGATCATCGGCACGGCCTTGCAGACGGTTCTCGCGCTCTGGTTCTTGAGCAGCTGGACTGACCCGACCAACATGACCGTGGGTGTCTGGGAGCGCGTTGTTGCCGTATCTCAGGCTCTATACGTTTCTGTGGTACTTGTCGTTTGCTACTTCAGCCAAGCAAAATCAACGAGTAGACAGCAGTAATTTCTCTTAGTAATTGCGCCTTTCGCATCTAATGTTGCGATATGACACTTCATGTGAAAAAAGGCACCGACTGGCAGAGCGTTTACAACCAAGCCAGAGCACTAGCGCCCGAAGCTTTCGACGCTGACCGCATCAGCAACCTTGCCCTCGGCAAGTGGCTGTCTGTCGGCACCCCCGCACATCACGTAAACCCGGTGGATCAGCAGGTCATTCAAGGTCCACCAAAGGTAGACCACCAAACCGCTCTTGACGCCGTTGCCGATGCCGCACGTCAGCATGTCGCCTGGGGCAAGGTCAGCCTTGACGAACGAAAGGTGCGGGTAACCGCCGCACTTGCAGGCCTGCGCGTTGCACGCGACACTCTGGCGCTGTTGCTTGCCTGGGAAATCGGTAAGCCTTGGAAGCTAGCCTGCGCAGATGTTGACCGCTGCATCGACGGCGTCGAGTGGTACGTGACCCAAATCGATCGCCAGCTAGAGGGGCGCACGCCACTAAGTGGCCCGATTTCGAACATCGCTTCTTGGAACTACCCGCTGAGCGTTTTGGTTCACGCGGAGCTTGTGCAGATGCTTGCTGGTAACGCTGCGATTGCCAAGACCCCATCGCAGGGTGGTTTTCACGCTCTTACCCTCGCGCACGCCGTGATGGCTCAGGCTGGGCTGCCGGTGACTTTGCTTAGCGGTGTTGGTGCCGAGTTGAGTGACGCCCTAGTTTCTTCTCCTGAACTTGGTGCATTCGCTTTCGTTGGCGGTCGCTCAAATGGTCGCGCCACCCTTGAACGGCTGGCCGACTTCGACAAGCGCCACATTCTCGAGCAAGAGGGTTTGAACGCCTGGGGCGTTTGGGACTTCTCAGACTGGGACAACCTCGCACCTCACATTCGCAAGGGTTTCGAATACGCCAAGCAGCGTTGCACCGCCTACCCGCGATACGTGGTTCAGCGCAGGCTCTTTCCTGAGTTCCTTGAAATGTACCTGCCGATTGTCAAAGGCTTGAGATTCGGGCATCCACTCGCTGTTGAAAATGACGAGGATGATCTGCCAGAGCTCGAGTTCGGCCCCGTGATTCACGCCACGAAGGCGGCCGAGCTTCGCGCCCAGTTTGCTGAGGCCGTGAACACCGGCGGAATTCCGCTTTTCGTTGGTGACATCGGTCACGGCAAGTTCATAGCTGGTCAAGACACTTCGGCTTATGTAGCCCCGGCAACCGTGCTCGAGCCACCTCGCGCCTGGTCACTGCACCACGCCGAGCCATTCGGCCCAATCGACTCAATCGTGCTGGTCGACACCGAGGCCGAGTTCATCGCAGCTATGAACGTTTCGAACGGAAACCTCGTTTCTTCTGTTGCAACCGACGACATGGTGTTTGCCAAGCGAGTTCGCGAAGAGATTTCGGCTTTCAAGTTCGGCATCAACGCGCCACGCTCACGTGGTGACCGCGAAGAGGTTTTCGGTGGCCTCGGTGCTTCATGGCGCGGTGCCTTTGTTGGAGGCGACCTACTGATCGACGCTGTTACTGAAGGTGATCGCCCGATCTACGGAAACTTCAAGGGTGGCTCTAGGTTCCCAGAGGGCCTCGACCTCTAGAACGAGTCGGTTACGTCGCTGCTTCAGCCAACCGAAGCGGCGACAAAATCGGCCACATCGTTCATCACGCGATCATCGATACTGTGACCCAAACCTTCGTAGGTCTTGGTCTGAGCACGGGTGTGTGACTGTAGCCAGCGATTGAGGCCAGCCACAGCATCCTTGGCGACAACTGTGTCTTGCGCACCGCGACAGTAAAGCACCTTCGGTTTGTTCTCGCGCAAGGTGGCATCTGCCGGCATTTCAACATCGGCGGCAAAACCAGCGAGAATGACGCAAGCTGCGATTCGCTCGGGGCGAGATCTGAGCAGCTGAGTTGCCATGAGCCCACCTTGCGAAAAACCAATTACAACTAGAGGTTGCTTGGGATCAAGCAAGTCGTCTAGCCAGTCCCAAAGCGCCTCGGTCGGCGGCATAACGTCTTCGAGGTTTGGGTTCAAAACTCGCTCGACCCCATACCAGGCAAACCCGCCTTGCACGGTGGGCAGTGGCGCTCGCGGTGAAACCCAAGGCAAGTTGGGCAAATAGCTCATGATGCCGGGCAGGTCACGCTCGTCTGCGCCATAGCCGTGAAGTAAAACAACCACGGGCTGCTCTGCCTTCAGGCCGCCAAGGTCGCTGGCGGTAAATTTCGTGATGGTCAAGTCGATTGCGTTCGGTTGGGTCTGGGCTGGCGTTAGATCAGAGCCAGCACGAGGGCAACAAAAATGCCCACAAAAATGGCCGGAGTCAGATATTTAGCAACGTGCAACCAAACGGCGTTTTTAACAATGCCTTTGGTGAGGTGGCTCGGATTCTCGATCTTCGCCAAGTCGCGCGCAACGGCTTGCGCTTCATGCGCCGCCGAGTATTCAGCCAGCGCACCGAGAATGCCCGATGCAGCAAGAATGCCGAGCGTGGCCCAAACGGCGAACGCGCCGGCCTCACGAATCTGAGCAACCAAACCCACCGTTGTGATGAGCAAGAAGGTCGGTGCGAGTTGCGCAAACATCAACTGGTTGCGCAGCTTGTTCCAAAGCTCTAGCAGTTGTCGCTCATCCATGATTTCTCCTTATAGGTATAGGTCGAGTCTAGATTCGATGAGCTTTTTCAACGAGCTCACGCTGCCCGAAAGGGCGGTGAGGTCTGACGAATCAAGAAACATCGAAATCGACTGATCTGGGTATTCCAAGAGGATGCACGGCTCGCGCCCCTCGGATGCCTTCTGCTCTCGCTCGTTACGTTCGTTGAGGTGAATCATGCGAACCGCGATGTTGTGCTTAGCAAGTAAGTGCTGTTCGAGAGCCTTGAAAGAAGGCTTCTTCATGATCGGCGAATGTGAAATGTCGCAGAGGCTGCAGCTGCGCACGCCGACAAGGTGCCCGAAGAAGTAGGCGAGTTCGCCCACGATTCCTCCATCGGCGTTGTAGATGCCGATTAATGTGCCGCGGGTTTCGTTCATAGGGGTCTAAACAACGCCTTCGGCATTTTGTTTCCGCTGATATAGAGTTTCAACATGACCAATCTTGAACGTCCAGTATTAGAACCAATGCTTGAGCCAGCACCTACTGAGCTCACCATCCAAGAGGTAATCGTCGGCACCGGCGTCGAGGCACCTGCAGGAGCAACCGTGAAGGTTCACTACCTCGGTGTCGACTACGAAACCGGCGAAGAGTTCGACTCATCTTGGGGTCGCGGCATGCCAATCGAGTTTCCACTTGGTCGCTTGATCAAGGGTTGGCAAGTAGGTATTC
>WLFI01000123.1 GCA_009703845.1 Actinomycetota bacterium | reverse complement strand
GATCTACGAGGCAATACAGTTACCCGCATCAACATTGATACAGCATCTACCGATAGTTGGGTCAGTTTCGATGAATACGGTAACCGTGACAGTGCCTCTACAGGAAAACTAGTCACATACGACGCATACGGCCAGTATGAACGTGCAACAACCAGTCAAGGCCTGATCTTGATGGGTGCACGACTCTACAACCCAGTAACCAACCAATTCACCAGCCCAGACCCGATCACTGGCGGCAACGAAACCACCTACACCTACCCAAACGACCCAATCAACAAAAACGACTTCACAGGGCTCATGGACTGGGCAGTGAAACTTGCACTTACCTTGGTGTTGGATTTCGCATTCAATCTAATGAGTGCAGCCGGCGGACCGTTGGGCTTGCTCTTTCAGCTGATTAAGCCAATCCTCACGTCTGTGATCGTTTCACTTGTAGAAATGGTTGTAGATCAAGATTTCTCAGCACGGGCATTTAGGAACATGCTCGTAAGCGCGATGTTTAGCGCTATCACTGGCCCCTTCTTTGATCGTCTTGCAGGAAAACTCTCTCTTGGCAAGGTGTGGAAGAAGGTTACCGAATTCATGAAAAGCGCGATTAGAAGCGCCTTAAGTACAGTTGCAGGGTTCGTTTCTGAAGAATCACTTGAAGCGATCGGCGGGCAGGTTAACAGCTTTTTGGAGAAAAATAGAAGAATCAACTGCCCAAGTGTGCACACCAATAACGCCTCAGAAAGAAATTTGTAATGTGGTACCTGATTTACAGCTTGTTTCACACAACAGCGATTGAGCGCCGTTGGCTCTCTGACATCAAAGGCCCAGGAGACTGGGTGCGGAAACTATTAGTACACATCATCTTTGCGAGACTCCGCACCCGAAGAGAGCGAATCGATCGCTTAATCGTCATTTTCAAGTATTTAGTGGGCGTATCAGTTGGGGTGTTCATCGCATTGGCGTTTGTTAGGCCCTCTGGGTTCTGGGGTATGGAGGCTTCGGATCGGTCTAGTTTTCGGAAATCAGCGCTCCAGTTGTTTGTGGTAATCATGGGGCCGTGGTTTTACGTTTGGACAGGGACTCGATACATGGAGCTCAAGAGAAAAATGTCGAGAGAAGACATCGCAGATTCTGGCTTGAAGAGTCTGGCCGATGAGTCGGCTGAAATCGAGTTGCTAGTCAAGCAGATAACTGTAGCTCTCGCAGTGACCGCCTTTGTGGCGTTTATGTGAGCAACCTCGAGCGGGGTTTAGGGAGTTAGTCAACCTCGATGAAGGCGCCAAATCCATCGTAGATTCCCGAGTGCTTGTCAGCGACGCCGACAACGGTGGTGAGAAACTCGGTGACGGTTTGGTCGCGCAGGTCAGAGGCATGGCTCGCGTAGACGAGGGTTTTGAAGAGGCCGCGTTTTGTGACATCCGCTTCAAAATTCAACGAGCGAAGCTCTGCCACTGCGGCTTCGGCGTCGTTTTTGTTTTTGAAGGTGCAGAAGTGCTCGACCGGTCGCGGCTTGTCGAATTGCTCGCCGTCGGCCGCTCGCTGCTCGCGCTGAGCCGGCCAAGCCGAAAGTTGAAAATCGAGCTGGTTTGACACGGCGACCCCCTAGGTTTTGTTTAGTCGATAACGCTTGGGCGCGGGTGCACGCGGGTTAGCAACACGAAGCCAACCGCGATGATGGCGATCAAACCCCAGATGCCATAGACCGTGGTGTTACCCTTCACACCAGCTGCCTCGGCGGCCATGATGCTAAGAGCCCATAACGTGCCAGACAAGAACGAGATGGCGCGACCGGTGAGTTGGTAGAGACCGAAAACCTCGCCCTCGCGACCGGCCGGGGTGAAGCGCGAAACGAAGGTTCGGCTCGAAGCCTGAGCTGGGCCAACGAAGAGGCACAGCGCTAGACCGAAGACCCAGTAGGTGATTGGGCCTTGGTCGGCAAAGACGAACACCGAAGTGCCCGAAATTATCAGACCGACGAGCGAACCAAGAATTACAGTGCGGCTGCCGATGCGGTCATCCAAGATGCCACCGATAACTGCGCCGAGACCCGAAACCACATTCGCTGCGATACCGAAGAAGATGATCGAGGTTTGGTCGAACCCGAAGGCCAGGGTGCCGAGCACCGCGCCAAAGGTGAAAACGCCGGCAAGGCCGTCGCGGTAGATGGCGCTTGAGATCAAGAACTTGAAGGTCTCTGGTGCCTGGCGACGAAGCACGCTCAGCTCACGAACCGTGTTGGCATATGACTGCGCGATGGTTTCTTTCGCAGCGCCCGCACGCTTAGCGGTCTCGGGCACGAACAGCATCAGCGGAATCGAGAACACTAGAGTCCACACCGCGCTGAACAAAAAGATTGAGCGAATGTTTAGCGAGCCATCGGTCGGAATGCCGAACATCGGCACTTCTGGCAACACGAATGCCACGAGCGAGAACATCAAGAGGATGATTCCACCGAGGTAACCCAAGCCCCAGGCAAAACCACTGATCTTGCCGATGTTGCTCACGTTTGAAACCTGCTTGAGCATTGCGTAGTAGTTGATGAATGCCGACTCTTGGATGATCGAGCCGAGGCCATAGAGCACGAGGCCGAATAAGAAGAACTCTGCCTTTGGCTCGACAAAGAACGAGGCCACCATGATGGCGACCAAGAGGTAGGTGTTGACCATTAGCCAGAACTTGCGGCGACCGTTGATGTCTGAGCGGCGACCGAGCACCGGCGCGATCAACGCGAGAATTACGCCCGAGATTGCGGTCGCCCATCCGAGCGCCACATCGGCGTCTTGTGCCGCAGTTGCCACGGCGCCAGCCAGGTAGACCGGAAAGATGAAGGTCTGCATGATGGTGGGGTAGGGCTGTTCGGCCCAGTCCCAAAGAGCCCAAGCCCAGGTGGAGTTTTTCTTTGGCGCAGCAACGGCGGTGTTTGTCATGGCTTCACCCTAGACCCGAGGTGGCGCAGGCGACAGAGCGCTCGCGGGTGTTTGCGAAATCGTTGCCGATTCGTCATTTTGGCAAAGTTGAGTCATTCACACTCAACTCTCAGCAAAGAAACTTGACATTGTGAAAATCTCGTCGCAAACTTGAGTCAATGAGGCTCAACTTTGAGTCGAGTTAGAAGAAAAAAACAGTAAGTGCTGCGGGTCAACAAAGGGCCGGGCATATAAAAGGAGAAACAAACATGGCACGTGCAGTAGGTATTGACCTCGGCACCACCAACAGCGCGGTTAGCGTGCTGGAAGGTGGCGAGCCCACCGTTATCGCTAACGCAGAGGGCTTTCGCACCACCCCATCGGTGGTTGCATTCACTAAAGACGGCGAGGTGCTAGTCGGCGAGACCGCAAAGCGCCAGGCTGTCACCAACGTTGACCGCACCATCGCGTCGGTCAAGCGTCACATGGGCACCGACTGGAAGTTCGCAGTCGACGACAAGAACTACACCCCGCAAGAAATCTCAGCGCGCATTTTGGCAAAGCTAAAGCGCGACGCAGAGACCTACCTTGGTGAAGCAGTTACCGACGCGGTTATCACCGTTCCGGCCTACTTCAACGACGCCGAGCGCCAGGCAACCAAAGATGCCGGTGAGATCGCAGGCCTAAACGTGCTGCGCATCATCAACGAGCCAACCGCTGCGGCACTGGCCTATGGTCTCGACAAGGGTAAAGAAGACGAACTCATCTTGGTGTTCGACCTCGGTGGCGGAACCTTCGACTTTTCGCTTCTCGAAGTGGGCAAAGACGACGACTTCTCGACCATTCAGGT
>WLFI01000122.1 GCA_009703845.1 Actinomycetota bacterium | reverse complement strand
CTATCGACATGAGTCTCCGCTGGGTGGCTTCGGGTGAGCAACCGGCTGTTGGCGAATAGGCTTATCTAATGGCGCAGCTGATCAACTTCACTAAGGGTCACGGTACGGGCAACGATTTCGTGCTTGTTTACGATCCCGAAAACCAACTCGCGCTCACGCCTGCTCAAATTGCTAAAATCTGTGACCGCCACTTTGGCGTTGGTGCTGACGGTCTCATTCGCGTCGTTCCGAGTGCTGCGCTTGATGCAGGACGCAAGTGCCTCGAGGTAGAGCCGAACGCCATTTGGTTCATGGACTACTACAACGCAGATGGTTCATCGGCCGAAATGTGTGGCAACGGAACCCGAGTTTTTGCTCGTTACCTGACCGAACGTGTGCTCAAACTTTCCGAGGGTGAGACGCTGGCCATCGGCACCCGAGACGGGGTCAAAGACATTCAGCGCAACATGGCAGGTTTTGCTGTGAACATGGGTCGTTGGCGTTTAGAAGGCGATCACAAGGTGAGTGCCTCAACACTCGATGTTGCTCGACCTGGTCTCGGCATAAACGTGGGTAATCCGCACGTTGTCGTGGCTCTCGCGTCAGACACTGAACTGGCTGAACTTTCACTTCAACAGGCGCCCACCATTCAACCGTCATTGGATTCTGGTGCGAACGTCGAGTTTGTTGTGCCGGCCGAGCCAATGGTGAAAGAGGGCGTCGGCTATATCAGCATGCGAGTTCACGAACGCGGGGTTGGTGAGACGCTTTCATGCGGAACCGGCATCGTGGCCGCGGCTCTGGCCACTCGTCATTGGGCGGGTCAAGGTGCTCCAAACCAATGGCAGGTGAAAGTTCCTGGTGGAACCCTCGGCGTTCGCATGTTTGCCACAGAAGATGGCGAGATGGTTGGCTTGAGCGGTGCTGCCGAACTCGTTTTCGATGGTCAAATCGACCTCGAAGTTCTCTAGCCCCGGTGCTTAACCCGAAAAACCCTAAATGCCTTCGCGGTATCAACGCGAATGGTGCTGAACTCAGCCGGAAGTGTGGCATCTAGCCACCGTTGCAATGAATCAGCTCCCAAGTTTTTTTGAACCACGAGGTAACTTTCTGCGCCGACGACTAGTCGGGGCAGCCACGTTAACAAAATCTCGTGCAGAGCATCCTTGCCAACGCGAATTGGCGGGTTAGACCAGATGCCATTGAATTCGAGTTCAGCCGGCACTTCGTCAGGCTTGCAAACGCGAATGTTGGTAACTCCGGCGAGCTCTGCGTTGCGCTTGGTCAGAGCGAGAGAACGCTCGTTGACGTCGATGGCCCAAACGGTGGCTCTAGGCGCATGAAGGGCGAGACTGATGGCGATTGGCCCCCAACCGCAGCCAACATCAAGCAGGTTTCCGCCGACCGGTGCGTGAGAAAGTTGCTCAAGCAGCACAGCCGTACCCTGGTCGATGTGGTCTGGAGAGAACACCCCGCCAGCGGTTTCCAAGCGCAGTTCACGGCCACACAAAGTGACGTGAATCTGCTTCGGTTTGTATTCGGTTGCGGGGGTCTCCGAGAAATAATGCTCTGAAGACATAGCGTCAATCTATACCCGTTTGCCCCGTTAGTGTTAGTTGCAATGAGTCAAAACAGTCCCTTGATTCCCGATGAGGAAGCAACCGCGCAGCCAGCCAATCAGGGCGAGGCGGTCATCGACCGCATTCTGCGCCGCGGGGCTCGTGCAGCGGCACTGGGGGCCGATTCAGACCATGGACACAGCGACAGCGACGGCGATCAGTTCGACTTGGAAGATCGATCAGCGCTGCGCCGCGTATCCGGCTTATCTACCGAACTCGAAGACATTACCGAGGTTGAATACCGCCAACTTCGTCTCGAAAAAGTGCTGCTTATCGGACTTTGGGGTGAGCAAACCCTGCAGGATGCTGAAAACTCGTTGCGCGAACTCGCCGCCCTTGCCGAAACCGCCGGCTCTGAGGTTCTCGACGGGCTGCTTCAGCGCCGTGCCCATCCAGACCCAGCCACTTATCTAGGTAAAGGCAAGACGCAGGAATTGCGACAGATGGTTATCGCCACGGGTGCCGACACCGTTATCGCCGACACCGAACTGGCACCATCGCAAAGACGTGCCCTAGAGGATGTCGTCAAGGTAAAGGTCATCGACCGAACCGCAGTGATTCTCGACATCTTCGCCCAACACGCAAAAAGTCGCGAGGGTAAGGCTCAGGTAGAGCTGGCCCAACTCGAATACCTGCTACCGCGACTTCGCGGTTGGGGTGAATCGATGTCTCGTCAAGCCGGTGGCCAGGCCGCCGGTGGTGTTGGTATGGGTCCGCGTGGTCCGGGTGAAACCAAGATCGAACTCGACCGTCGCCGTATCAACACCCGAATGGCTAAGTTGCGCAAGCAGATCATCGCCATGAAGCCGGCTCGCGAAACCAAGCGCGCAAACCGCAAGAAAAACGCTGTTCCGTCGGTAGCGATCGCTGGCTACACCAACGCCGGCAAGTCTTCGTTGCTCAACCGCATCACGTCGGCCGGCGTCCTAGTCGAGAATGCCCTGTTTGCCACGCTTGACCCCACGGTGCGCAAAACTCAAACTCCTGACGGGCGCGAGTACACACTGGCCGACACCGTGGGTTTTGTGCGCAACCTGCCTCACCAGTTGGTTGAAGCGTTTCGTTCAACGCTCGAAGAAATCGGTGATTCAGACCTGATTGTTCACGTGGTCGATGCATCTCACCCAGATCCGTCGAGTCAAATAGCCACCGTGCGCGATGTGATTGGCGAAGTCGGGGCAAGCGACATCCCAGAGTTGATTGTCTTCAACAAGATCGACCTAGCCGATGAAACAATGCGTTTGGCACTGCGCGGGCTCGAGCCAACCAGCATCTTCGTTTCGGCTCGTTCTGGCGAGGGCATCGAAGAGCTGCAAGACCTGCTGGCCAGGCTGATTCCCGAGCCAAACGTCAAGGTAACCGTCGTGGTGCCCTATTCACGCGGTGACCTGGTGTCGCGCATCCACTTGAACAGCCGAATTGTGTCGCTCGAGTACATCGAAGAAGGAACAAAAATCACCGCCATGGTGAAGCCAGAACTGGCTTCAGACCTCGCGGTATTTACCGTTATCGACCAGCTCTAGTTATAGAGAGCGAATAACCGAAACGACCTTGCCCATAATTACGGCATTGGTGCCATCGATGGGGTCATATGAAGAGTTTCTTGGCATCAGCCAGGTTTGACCGTTTGACTGCCTAAACACCTTCACGGTTGCACCTTCTTCAAGCAGGGCGGCAACGATTTCACCTTGCTCTGCGGTCTGCTGTTGACGAACCACTACCCAGTCGCCGTGGCAAATAGCGGCATCAATCATCGAGTCGCCCGAAACCTTGAGCATGAAAAGTTCGCCTCCGCCGACTAGTTCGCGGGGGAGCGTCAGGTGGCTCTCGATGTTCTGCTCGGCCAAGATCGGGCCACCGGCTGCAATGCGACCGACTAGGGGAATGCTCACCACGTTGTCGCTAACCTCGCTGCGAGAAGCGGTGCTCATGCCCGGTGCGCTCTTGAGAACATCCATCGCTCGTTGACCTGCGTCGGCCTTCGACAAGAAACCAAGTTCACGCAACTGGCTGAGCTGATAAGAAACCGAGGATGTTGAACTCAGGCCAACTGCTTCGCCAACCTCGCGCATCGTTGGGTTGTAACCCTTTTCGCGGCGATAGCTGACAATCGCTTCTAGAATCTTCGACTGCACTTCGGTGAGCTGTTTTTCGTCAGCCAT
>WLFI01000121.1 GCA_009703845.1 Actinomycetota bacterium | reverse complement strand
ATGCCGCACCTTTTGGTTGCCGGTGCAACCGGTGCCGGTAAGTCTTCGTTCGTCAACTCGATGATTACCTCGATTTTGATGCGCGCTAAGCCCGCCGAGGTTCGTCTGGTGCTGATTGACCCGAAGCGCGTCGAGCTTGCCGCCTATCAGGGTGTGCCGCACCTCATCACGCCAATCATCACCAACGCCAAGAAGGCCGCCGAAGCGCTTCAATGGGTGGTTAAAGAGATGGATGCTCGCTATGACGACCTCGCCTCGTTCGGGTTCAAGCACGTAGACGACTTCAACCGCGCAATCGTGGCTGGCACTCTGACTGCCAAAGAGGGCACCAACCGCGTGATGCAGCCATACCCATACCTCTTGGTCGTCGTTGATGAGCTTGCCGACCTCATGATCGTGGCTCCACGCGACGTCGAAGATTCGATCGTGCGCATCACCCAGTTGGCCCGAGCCGCGGGTATTCACCTGGTGCTGGCCACTCAGCGCCCGTCGGTAGACGTGGTCACCGGTTTGATCAAGGCCAACGTACCTAGCCGACTAGCCTTCTCGGTGTCTTCGGTCACCGACTCGCGAGTTATTCTCGACCAGCCCGGTGCCGAGAAGCTCATTGGTCAGGGTGACGCACTGTTTTCACCGATGGGCACCAACAAGCCCATGCGTGTTCAGGGAGCCTGGCTCGCCGAAGACGAATTGCACAAGATCGTCGATCACGTCAAAGCTCAAATGTCGCCTGAATACCGCGCGGATGTCGCAGAGGTCCAAGTTCAAAAGGTTGTCGACGCCGACATCGGTGACGATCTTGAACTCTTGCTACAGGCTTGCGAGCTCATCGTGTCGTCGCAGTTCGGTTCAACCTCGATGCTTCAGAGAAAGCTGCGCGTTGGGTTTGCCAAGGCCGGCCGCCTTATGGACCTCCTCGAATCACGCAACATCGTTGGTCCATCTGAAGGCTCAAAGGCTCGCGACGTAATGGTGAAGCCAGAAGACCTTCCGACCGTTCTAGCTTCATTGCGAGGCGAGCCGGGAGCCGTTTCATCACAACCGGTGCAGGCTGCTGCAACCGTTGCCGATGCGCCGGTTAGCAACCTAGCCGCAGGAGATTTTGACGATTTCGTACCCAGCGGTACCGATGACGACGAAGGTGACCAAGACGCCTGGCAGCTAACGGGGCGTAACTAGTGAAAAGTGATTGGCTCAATCTGCCAAACACCATCACGCTCGCAAGAATTGCAACAGTTCCGTTCTTCGTTTGGGTTCTTCTAGAAGTATCTAAAGACAACCCTTGGCGCTGGGCTGCTGTGGCTCTATTCGTCGCCGCCATTGCAACCGACGGTGTCGACGGGGCAATCGCAAGGTCTCGCGGTCTGGTCACCGACCTCGGCAAACTGCTAGATCCGATCGCCGACAAGATTCTCATTGGAGGCGCGCTGGTCACACTCTCGGTGCTTGGTGAGGTCAACTGGGTTTTCACCTTACTCATCATGGGTCGCGAGGTTGGAATAACCGTTTATCGCATGCTTGTTCTCAAAAACCGCGTGGTGCCAGCTAATGCCGGTGGCAAAACCAAGACCATCATGCAAGGCATCACCCTTGGATTTCTGCTTTCGCCGCTCGACCTTTACTTCGCTTGGCTTGCACCCATTGAGTTGGCGGCGCTTTACCTCACCACCGCGGTCACTTTAGCCACGGGCATCCAGTATCTAGTTGCCGCGGCTCGAAAGAGCTCTAAATGACCGAGCCATCGGTCGCCACCGCCCTTATCGATTCCCTGCGCCAAAGTGGCCTCAAGCTGGCGGTAGCCGAGTCGCTTACCGGCGGTCAAGTCGCCGCCGCCATCGTTGATGTGCCCGGGGCTTCAGATGTCTTTCTCGGGGGAGTGGTTGCCTATGCCACTGCCGCCAAAACGGGGATGCTCGGCCTCTCGCCCGCGCTGCTAGAAAGTCGTGGCGCAGTTGACGCCGATGTTGCTGCCGAGATGGCTCGCTCTTGCGCCGAACGTTTTGCAACCAGCTGTGGGGTTTCGAAAGACAGAGTGTTGGGTCTTTCAAGCACCGGAGTAGCGGGTCCAGCATCGCAAGACGGCAAACCGGCCGGAACCGTTTATGTTGCGGCTTGCCTTGGTGAGAGCATCCAAGTGCTTGATTTTCACTTTGAAGGCGACCGCAATCAAGTTCGCGAACAGGCGACTCAATCCGCACTGGGTCTGGCCGTCAGCCTTCTCAGGCAACTCTAAGGTTGCTTCGGAAATAAGTGTCACCCCGAACGGGTATCTTATTCATACGAAGTCAAAAAGCTTCGAGATCTGCAGCAGCAGATCAACCGCAGATAAGGAGGCCAACATGCTTTTAGTTCGTCGAGAAATTGGTGACGTGCTGCGAGAGCTTCGCCTTCAGAAGGGTCACACCCTTCGTCAGGTAGCAGGTCGCGCGAGCGTGGCTCTGGGCTACCTAAGCGAAATCGAACGTGGGCAAAAAGAGGCATCGAGTGAAATTCTGTATTCGATCGCCGAAGCTCTAGATGTTCCAATCTCGCAGATCATGCGCGATGTAAGCGACCGTCTAGCCGCAATCGAGAATGTCTCGATTCCAGACACGGTCCCAGCCGAGTTCCTCATTTCTTACACTTCTCAGGTGCAATCGGTTAGCAACTAACCAACCTGATCGAAACCCCGTCACTTCGGTGGCGGGGTTTTGCTTTAACCTTGACGAATGCGTCTCAGTAAATTCCGCGAACTCATGGCCGATGAGTTTGGCGTCGAGTACGCGGCGGTGGTTGCCAGAGACCTGGTTCTCGGGGAGTTTGGCGACCGAACGGCAGAGCAGTGCATCGCCTCCGGAGAAGACCTGCGCGAGGTGTGGCTGGCAATCTGCAAATCGCAGTCGGTTCCGAGCGAGCGCTGGCACGGGTTGAACAAAAATACGAAAAAGTGACACGCCGCAAATAATTTATTCGAAAACTTGTTCGAATATTGGTATGCTCGCTTTGTAGCACCTGAAAAGAACTCCTGAATCGCCAAGGCGACAAAGAAGTTCTCCACAGATGTTTCGCCACACTGATTCAATGTCAGCAGTTCCCCATAGTGTCAAAGCAAAATGAATCTAGCGACGTGAAAACGTCAGAAACCAAGAGGATCAAATGCCATCTCCAGCAGAACGCGAAAAGGCTCTAGACACTGCCTTAGCTCAAATCGACCGCCAGTTTGGCAAGGGTTCGGTGATGCGACTCGGCTCAGACGATCGTGCTCCAGTTGAGGTCATTCCAACCGGCTCGATTGCTCTTGACTCAGCACTCGGCATCGGCGGCTTGCCACGCGGTCGAATCGTAGAAATCTACGGCCCAGAATCTTCAGGTAAAACCACCGTCACCCTGCACGCTATTGCCAATGCCCAGAAGAATGGCGGAGTGGCTGCCTTCATCGACGCAGAGCATGCTCTAGACCCTGAATATGCCAAGGCTCTCGGTGTCGACATCGATGCTCTATTGGTTAGCCAGCCAGACACCGGTGAACAAGCACTTGAAATCGCAGACATGCTGATTAGGTCTGGCGCAATCGACCTAATCGTCATTGACTCGGTGGCAGCCTTGGTTCCACGAGCCGAAATTGAAGGCGAGATGGGTGATTCTCACGTCGGTCTACAAGCACGACTCATGTCTCAGGCCTTGCGCAAGCTAACCGGTGCACTGAGCACCACCAACACCACGATGATTTTCATCAACCAGATACGTGAAAAGATTGGTGTCTTCTTCGGAAGCCCAGAGACCACCGCCGGAGGTAAGGACCTCAAGTTCTACGCTTCGGTT
>WLFI01000120.1 GCA_009703845.1 Actinomycetota bacterium | reverse complement strand
TCGATGATGGTGACTTCAGCGCCAAATGACTTCCAGATCGAAGCGAATTCAACACCGATGACTCCGCCGCCAAGAACGAGAACCTTGTTGGGAACAAAATCAAGACCAAGAGCTTGGTCTGAAGTGATAACTCGACCGCCAATTTCAAGACCTGGAAGTGAACGAGAGTAAGAACCGGTTGCCAGAATTACGCTCGCGCCGGTGTAGTTGTCGCCGTTGACTGTTACGGTCTTCGGCGCTGTGAGCTTTCCTTCACCAGATACCACGGTGATTGGCTTTGATGCCACTAGGCCGCTCAAACCCTTGAAAAGACGATCGACAATGCCGTCGCGGTATTTGTTAACGACATTCATGTCAATCGACTGGAACTGAGCGTTTACGCCATAGCTGGCGGCCTCACGAGTTACGTCTGCGACCTCAGCAGAGTGGAGTAGGGCTTTGGTTGGGATGCAACCACGGTGCAGGCAAGTGCCGCCAAGTTTATCTTTTTCGATTAGGGCAACGCTCTTACCCAATTGGGCCGATCGAAGGGCTGCTGCGTATCCGCCGCTTCCGCCACCGAGAATAACTACGTCAAAGTTGTGGTCAGCCACGACTTACTCCATCTATTTGTTGTGAGGGACTACACAAGCCTACTAGAGGCTTTTGGCTACCTGAACGAGGGTGCGCAACATCACACCGGATGCGCCCTTGCCCGTGTATCCAAATGGAGCCCCATCGTTACTCGCAGGTCCAGCGATGTCGAGGTGTGCCCAGTCGATCTGGTTCTTCTTCTCGCGGTCGTGATAGCCGACGAACTCCTTCAAGAAGTGTCCACCAACCAACATGCTGCCGGTTGGGTCACCGAGTTTGCTGTTGACCATGTCGGCAGTTTCTGAATTCAACAAGGCCCGCAACTCTTTTGGCAGCGGCATTGCCCAAAGGGCTTCACCCGAGTTGTTGGCAGCCTCGACCAGGGCGTTGACTCCAGCACCTACGCCCATTAGGCCTGTTGTTCGCACACCCAAGGCCACGCGCGCTCCACCGGTCAAAGTCGCAACGTCGATAATGAGGTCGGGCTTTTGCTCACTGGCAAGAATCAAGCCGTCAGCCATCACCAAGCGCCCTTCGGCATCGGTGTTGGTGATTTCAACGGTTTTTCCGTTGCGGTATTTGATGATGTCGCTCGGTCGCGTGGCTGTGCCAGATGGCATATTCTCGGCGACACACATGTATGCGGTCACACGCACATTCAGCTTCAATGCTGCAATCGCGAGAGCAGCATGCCCCACCGTCGCGGCGCCGGTCATGTCGTACTTCATGCCCAACATGCCTAAACCTGGTTTGAGCGTCAGACCGCCAGTGTCGAATGTGATGCCTTTGCCTACCAGCGCGAGGTGCTTTTTAGCTCCACGCGGCTTGTATTCAATCTTCACCAAGCGTGGTGGGCGAACCGATCCCTTACCCACCGAAAGAATGCCGGCGCACTTCTCGGCGGAAAGTCGCTTTTCGTCCCAGACTTCAACCGTCACGCCTTTGCCGCGAGCGGCTTTTTGCATAATCGCAGCAAAAGTCTGGGGGTAGAGGTCGTTAGGAGCGGTGTTGACCATGTCGCGAACAAGGTCGATGGCACTTACGACCGTCTTGGCCTCTTCGATTTGCGATGCAAGCGGAACCTCGCGCGCCAACACCGTCAGAGCATTCAGTTTTCTTGTCTTTTTTACCGATTTGTATTCAGTGAATTCGTAGTGGGCTAGCAGAGCCCCTTCGATTACCGCGAGCGAGGCTTGTGCTGTGTTCGTCGGCAGCCCAATGACGATTCTCTCGAAATCGCCAAGGTTGCGAACGGCCGCTCCGGCAAGTTGTCTAAATTGCTCATCGTTCAACTCTTCATCGCCCAGACCAATTGCCAGGTAGATAGAACCTTCAGGGCCTTGAAGTCGAGTCATGTGCTCAAAACTGCTCTTAGCCCCGAGGGCTTTGAGATCTACTCTCGCCAGGCCGGATGTCTCAACCAAACTGTCGCTTATCTGAAGTTTGTCTTTATAGCTGCTGATGCCAAAAACATAGGCAACACCGTTGGTTAAAGGTACGGATTTGTTCACAACTTCGATGTTTAGCTTGGTCATGCTGCAATCGTAGCCTTTCGATTTACAATGATTGGGTGAACACGCAAACCCTTTTCAAACTCGTCGACCCTGAGGTGCGCATACCCCACGGACTCAAGATGTTGGCAGGATTGAACGGTTTCACCGATGCCGGTGGCAGCATTTCGCAGGTGTCAGACAGCATTTTCGCGAGCCTCGACACCGAGTTGGTTATCCACTTCGATAACGACCAGCTTCTCGACTATCGTTCGCGACGACCGTTGATGTATTTCGAAAAAGATCACATTGCGTCGTACGAACCCGCCGTACTTGGTCTTTACCTATGCCAAGACGAAGCTGGTCAGCAGTTCTTGTTTCTGCACGGTTATGAGCCCGATTTCAAATGGGATGCTTTCGCCGAAGCCATTCTTCAAATTGTCAATGACTTAGAAGTTTCTGAATTTGTCTGGGTTCACTCGATACCGTTCCCGGTGCCACACACCCGACCACTCGGCGTAACCGTGAGTGGTAACCGTTCTGACCTAGCGGCCAGATTCAGCGAATGGCGGCCAGAGACACAGGTTCCTGGCAATGTCTTGCACTTGCTCGAGTTCAACCTCACCCGAATTGGGCTGCCCTGTACCGGATTCGTTCTCTTGGTTCCCCACTACATTTCCGATTCCGAGTATCCAAAGGTTGGGTTCACAGCCTTCGAGTTGATTTCTGCCGCAACTGGTTTGGTCTTTCCGACCGACGACTTGCGTGAGCAAAATGTTCGGTTCGAATCGAAACTCGACAAGCAGGTAGCTGACAACGGCGACCTTGCGCGCATGGTTGAAAATCTCGAACAGGGTTACCAGAGCGAACGAAATGCACCGATGCGCGCGAGCGTGAATCCTGTAACACCGGTAATCCCGAGTGCAGACGATTTGGCAGCCGACATCGAGGAGTATCTAGCCACGCGCCGTCGCAATAAGACAGATGGCGAAGAAAACTGATACTGACATCTAGAAGGGGCATCATTGCCCTTGTAGCGGCTAACCTGGCCTACCTCATGGCTGTTACCCAGCGAAGCAGCATGGTTGTCGCCTCGCTTGATGCAACAGAGCGGTTCAACACCACAGCAGCGCAACTAGCTTCGTTGGCAGTGCTGCAATTGGTCGTTTACGCCTCAATGCAGATTCCCGTTGGCATCGCACTAGACAGATTTGGTCCGCGACTAATGCTCTCTTGCGGCGCACTGATCATGGCTTCGGGCCAGTTGATCGTGGCCTTTGCTCCTGGGCTGGAATGGGCCATAGCTGGGCGCATGCTTGTTGGAATGGGTGACGCTTTCACCTTCATCTCTATGATCCGTATGGTCAATAACTGGATGACCGGCAAGGCGGCCGCTCTGGCGCAGCAATGGTTAGCAACCATCGGCCAGTTGGGCCAAATCGTGTCGGCAATTCCATTTGCTGCAGGCCTTGCAATCTTCGGCTGGACATCCGCTTTTGCTGCTCTTGCAGTGTCTGGATTCGTCGCAGGGCTGTTCGTTTTCGTCGCGGCACTCGACGGCCCACAGGGAAGGGTTAAGTCTCAATCGAATTTTGCGCAGGTATTTGCTGCCCTTCGAAAGAACTTCAATCGCGGCTCCGTGAAGGCAGCTTTCTGGACTCACTTTCTAACCCAGTCGCCTGGAAACGTCTTTGCACTGCTGTGGGGCGTGCCCTTTCTTGTAGAAGCCAACGGCAAATCTCCGGCTTTTGCGTCTGCAATGCT
>WLFI01000012.1 GCA_009703845.1 Actinomycetota bacterium | reverse complement strand
GCCAAGCCAGAAAGCAACATCATTACTCCTGCAGTCAAGAACACAAAGACCAAATCTGAACCAAAAGCAGCGGCTCAGCCGAAGGCGACTTCATTAAAATCACCGGTCAAGAAGGTAGTTTCGGCCAAGCCAGAACTTAAGACAGCCCCTGTCAAGCCAAAGACGGCAAAGCAAGCCGAAAAGCCTGCGGCCAAGCCTGCGGCCAAGCCTGCAGCAAAGACCGCGGCTAAGCCCGAGACCAAGCCCGCGGCCAAGTCGACCCTCACAGAAGCTAAAAAGACCGCGGCAGCTACGAAGCCTGTCGCTACTGTGAAATCAACGGCCCCAAAGGCATCCGTTTCAAAAGCTCCTGAGGCTAAGGCAGCTCCGGCTGCTTCAAAGGCCAAGAAAGCCGACGTCAAGGTAGTTGAGCCAAAGCCTGAAGCTAAGAAGACTGCTGAAAAGCCAGTCGCGAAAAAAGCGCTAGCAACAAAAGTCGATGGAGCAAAGCCAGCCGCGACCAAAGCAAAGGCTGCGAAAGCCGCGAAGCTTCCTAAGGGAGCTGCAGGTGAAGAAGAAGAGTTTGAAGATGATGACGACCTTGAAGTTGGCGACATCGTCGCCGAAGCTGCCGCCGCTGTTGACATCGTAGAGCTTGCCGAAGAAGAGGCTCACGAAGAAGAAACGCACGAAGACACCGAGGCAAAAGAAAAAGAGAAGGCTCTCGAAGCCGGTGGCGGTTTTGTTATCTCGCATGCCGACGATGACGACATCCCGGTTCAAACCACCACAATCTCTGGCGCTACTGCTGACCCGGTCAAAGATTACCTAAAGCAAATCGGTAAGGTGGCCCTGCTTAACGCCGAGCTCGAGGTTGAACTTGCAAAACGCATCGAGGCTGGTTTGTTCGCCGAAGAGAAGCTAGCCACCGAGAAGAGGCTCTCGAAAGAGATGACCCGCGATCTGCGTTGGGTCATGAAAGACGGACAACGTGCCAAGTCTCACCTTCTCGAAGCCAACCTACGTTTGGTTGTCTCGCTGGCTAAGCGTTATACCGGCCGTGGAATGCAGTTTCTTGACCTCATTCAAGAAGGCAACCTAGGTCTAATTCGCGCCGTAGAGAAGTTTGATTACACCAAGGGATATAAGTTCTCTACCTATGCAACCTGGTGGATTCGTCAAGCTATTACCCGTGCGATGGCTGACCAGGCGCGCACCATCCGCATCCCGGTTCACATGGTTGAAGTCATCAATAAGCTTGCCCGAGTGCAGCGTCAACTGCTTCAAGACCTTGGTCGCGAACCAACTCCAGAAGAACTAGCTCGCGAGCTCGACATGACCCCCGAAAAGGTAGTCGAGGTTCAGAAGTATGGTCGCGAGCCGATTTCGCTCTCGACGCCTCTCGGCGAAGACGGCGATTCAGAATTCGGCGACCTTATTGAAGACACCGAAGCTGTTGTTCCCGCAGACGCCGTTGGTTATTCGATGCTGCAAAGAGAACTCGAGCGCATCCTAGATTCTCTGCACCCACGAGAGGCCGGCGTCATTCGAAGCCGCTTCGGTTTGGGCGATGGCGTGCAAAAGACTCTCGATCAAATCGGTGAAGAATTTGGCGTCACACGCGAACGAATTAGGCAGATTGAAGCCAAGACGATGTCAAAGCTTCGTCACCCTTCACGCTCGCAGATGCTTCGCGACTTCCTAGAGAACTAACCAAACCGTGATTCGATACTGGCCCGCATTGCTGGTTGGGCGAATCGCGCGCATTCTTATTCGACTTGTTCGTAAAGGCGGCGGATCGGCGCTGCCCGGTCTAATTCTTAGCAAGATTGCGCCGGGAATTCTCTATCGAGTTCTCGGTTCGTTCCCGAAGGGCCTGGTAATCGTCACAGGTTCGGCAGGAAAGTCAACCACCACCAAGATGTTGGTGAATATCGTTCGCGAACATGGTGTTGCCGTATTCACAAACCCTTCGACCGCAAACATTTTGCAAGGCTTCTATTCGACAATCATCGAACGTGCTAATTGGTCAGGAAAGATTTCTGGCCAAGTCGCGATTCTTGAAATGGATGAAGCGCACGCCGAAGAGTTGAGTCGAAAGATAGCCCCTCTTCAGGTCACGGTCTTGAATGTAATGGAAGACCAACTAGATAGGTTTGTTGACCCGGCTTTAGTTCGCGCAGACCTCGCACTTGTGGCGCAACGGGCCAGCGGCGATGTCTTGTTAAATGCCGATGACCAAAATACGTTGCTGATCGCGAATGAGGTGCGAGGCGTTCAGCCTAGGTTCTTTGGAGTGGCCTCTAAGGTGCTCGGTGCTCAAGGCCGAGGTTTGCAAAATGCTCCAACTTACCTGCCTGACCTGCCAAGGCCTCAAACATCCAGTGAAGTGAGCCGCCTAGACGGTGTTCGCGCAGAACTTTCTGGGGCATGGGGCAAAACCGATTTCGACCTGCCTTCGCGAGGCGTGCACTTCGCTCTTGATGCGGTCGCTGCATTCGAAAGCGCCCGGGCCTTTCTCGGTGAAGGTTTCGACCTTCAGCTCGCGACCAAAGCCTTGGGTGAAGTGCCGCCAGTTTTTGCCCGTGGCGAGATGGTTCAGGTTAACGGGGAGGATGTCGAGTTCATCCTCGTTCAGAACCCAGGGTCAATGCAGCTCAACTTAGATAACTTGGTTGGCGAACCAGAACAATTGCTTTTCGCAATCGGCCGTGACGTGCACGACCCGTCATGGCTTTGGACGGTTGACTATTCGAATCTGAAACACGTCGATGTATGCACGGGCTTCAACGCCTACGAAGCAGCCCTCGTGCTGCACTACAACGATGTGCCAATGGGTTTAGTTACCGATGATCTCGAGCGAGCCGCAACTGCGTTCTTCGCGATGCCAAAGCCTAAAACGGGCCACAAAACCGTGGTTTTCAGTGCTGACGCTATGCGTCGAATGAGGCGCGCTCTTGGCTTCTGGAGCCCAGAGGAGGTCGAGCGATGAAGACAATATTCACTTTGTTTCCCGAGATGCTCAACCTGAACGGAGACTCCGCAAACTCATTTGTTCTTCAAAAGAATTTTGAGTGGATGGGGGAGCAGGCGCAGAGTGTGTCGGTAGCAACCGAGAGCCAATTGCTCGAACTCCTGCGCTTGGTTAAAAGCAGCGAGACCGGCATTTTTGTCACCATCGGGCACGGCTCAGCTGCCGCGATGCAAGCACTGGCCGCTCACGATGCGCTTATTCGAGACTTGCTAGAGGCAATTATCGAGTCGAAAACACCTGCGATTGTGGTTGGCAGTGCGTTGAAGTGGGCGAACGTCAATGCTGGTTCCAAAAGCGATCGCCGAAGTGAATTCGTCGTGGCCACATCAAGCGCTGAAGATTGGCCGAGCAACGCCCTTGGGTATCTGAACAGTGACTTGGAATTGCCGCCGGTTTCTGTGGAGTCCAACGTCATTCTTACCCTGCTACACGGTCCTTTTTTCGCTAAGAACCCGAGTTGGGTTGAACGAGTTGTCAGGCTAATGGGGGCAGAGAATAGTTCGAGCGAATCGAAAGAGGTCGCGGATGGTTTTGTTGAAGAGATCTGGCGCCTAGAGGCAAACCACTAGCTGAATGCCTTGGGTGAACTAACGAGCGAGAAGCTTGTCACTCTCGTCGTGCCAGTGAAGGGTGTTCGCAGCCAAAGCCTCTTTGTTTAGCGTTGCGTGGTGAAGGCAGAAAAGTAGTTCACCGAATACCAATGTCGCACGAACATAAGCCTGGGCACCACATGAGTCACAACGGTCCCCGGCGGTAAGCGGTGCGGTCTGGCTGCTTGACGCAGTGACTTCTTGCTCGGTTTCGGTAACTTCTTGAATTTCTGACATTCTTCCTCCTGCTCTAAATAGAACCACATGCCAAGCCCAAAACTGTCCATTCTTGAGCCAGTTTCGCTAACTGCGAATAGTTTCTTCTCTGCATCGTGTTTGAGCGCCAATTCTTGGGCTTGAACTCGTAACATTTTCTGGTGCCCAACACCGATTACTCCGCCAGACACCTCTCTGTTCTAGAGGGTTTAGAGGCGGTTCGTAAGCGCCCGGGTATGTACATCGGGTCGACCGATAGCCGTGGTCTTATGCACTGCCTCTGGGAGATCATCGATAACTCAGTCGACGAGGCGCTTGCTGGCCACGGAAGTGCGATAGATATTCAGTTGCACGCCGACGGTTCGGTAGAGGTTAGAGACCAAGCTCGCGGCATCCCCGTTGACATCGAACCAAAAACCGGTCTCAGCGGTGTAGAGGTCGTTTTCACAAAGCTGCACGCCGGAGGAAAGTTCGGGTCTGGTTCATATGCGGCATCCGGAGGACTTCACGGCGTTGGCGCCTCGGTCGTAAACGCGCTCTCGGCTCGCCTAGACGTTGAGGTTGACCGCGATGGCAAGACCCACCGCATGTCATTTCGCAGAGGTGAGCCAGGTCGATTCGATGACTCGAATGGTATCTCGGCCAACAGTCCGTTCACACCTTTTGAAGATGCCAGCTCGCTCGATGTAGTGGGCAAGGTAGCTAAGGGAGTTACCGGCACCCGAGTTCGATACTGGGTTGACCCGCAGATTTTTATCAAGGATGCTTCGTTTGCAACCGACGAGCTCATGTCGCGTGCACGTCAAACCGCATTTTTGGTGCCTGGGTTGCGACTGCAGGTCAATGACCAGCGCTCAAGCGAAGCCATAGTAAGCGACTTCAAGTACGATGGCGGCATTGTCGAGTTTGTGGATTACTTGGCAAACGACAATGCGATAACCAACACTTGGCGCTTGAGCGGCGCCACAACATTCACCGAAACCGTGCCCGTGCTCAACGAACAGGGCAACATGGAATCGCGCGAGGTTGAACGAAACTGCGAAGTCGACGTCGCTCTTCGCTGGGGAACCGGCTATGACACAACTTTGAAATCCTTCGTCAACATAATTTCTACGCCTAAAGGTGGAACCCACGTCAGCGGATTCGAACAAGCGCTGCTCAAGGTTCTTCGAGCCCAAATCGAAGCCAACTCGCGCAAACTCAAGGCGGGTAACGACAAGGTCGAAAAAGATGACGTCTTTGCAGGCCTAACCGCTGTGGTCACAGTGCGACTCGCCGAACCGCAGTTCGAGGGCCAAACCAAAGAGGTTCTAGGAACCCCAGCTGTTCGCAACATCGTCTCAAACACCATCGCGAAGGCTCTAACCGAGCGTTTCGAAAGCTCAAAGCGCGACGATAAGGCGCAAGCCGCCATGCTGCTTGAAAAAGTGGTGGCCGAGATGAAATCACGCATTTCTGCGCGCACTCACAAAGAGACCCAGCGCCGCAAGAACGCCCTCGAATCTTCTTCGCTTCCAACCAAGTTGGTAGATTGCCGCACACAAGAAACTGCAGTCAGCGAACTATTCATCGTCGAGGGTGACTCGGCGCTAGGAACGGCAAAGCTTGCTCGCGATAGTGAGTACCAGGCCCTATTGCCGATTCGCGGAAAGATTTTGAACGTGCAAAAGGCATCGGTTAGCGACATGTTGAGCAATGCCGAGTGCGCCTCGATTATTCAGGTGATTGGTGCTGGTTCTGGTCGATCTTTCGATTTAGATGTCGCTCGCTACGGCAAGGTGATTCTGATGAGCGACGCCGATGTCGATGGCGCTCACATTCGAACGCTGCTTCTCACCCTGTTCTTTAGATACATGAGACCGCTTGTCGACGCCGGGCGAGTTTATGCAGCGGTTCCTCCTTTACATCGGGTTGTTGTCGTCAACGCCGGCACCAAGCCAAACGACACTATTTATACATACTCTCAGCAAGAACTTGAGTCACTGCTAGCTAAGTTGAAGGCTCAAGGCAAGCGCTATCAAGAGCCAATTCAGCGATACAAGGGATTGGGCGAAATGGATGCTGATCAACTTGCAGAAACCACGATGGATCGCTCCAGACGTGCTTTACGCCGCGTTCGAGTAGAAGACGCAGAAGCGGCTGAGCGAGTATTCGAACTATTGATGGGTAATGATGTCGCGCCTCGTCGAGATTTCATCATCGACAGCGCTGACGATTTCGACACCGATAAGGTTGACGCCTAGTCGAGCAAGAACCCAACGCCGCGAATGGCGGCGGGGGCAGGTGTGCCGCTAGCGTCGCGCTTTGCAGATTCTGGCAACTCCAGTGGTTTGCCGTCCGTGGCACTTGCCGCCGGCGATTGATTGGTTGCCGCGGCAAAATACAACTGATCTTCGCTACGCAATAGTTTTTGCCCGCGTACGCCTCCGGTAGCGCGACCCTTAGCTGGAAACTCCGCCAGGGAAGAGAGCTTAATGCTTCCGGCATCGGTACCAGCCAACGCGGCAGAGGAGTTCGCGGCCGTGACTACGAAAGCCTCATCTGGCCTCGTGATCGCAGCAAAGGCAATAACTTTCGCTCCATCTGCGAGATTGATTCCTGCAACTCCTGAAGCCGCCCGGCCCTGGGATCGAACCGTGTCGGCTGAGAATCGCAAAACTTGAGTGTCGCTGGTAACGATTACGTATTCTTTCGCTTCGTTGGCCAACACTGCGGAAACAACTTGATCGCCGTCTTTTAGAGCAATTAGTTCGAAGTGCTCTTTGGCTGGGTAATCGGCCAGCACACGCTTAACCGTTCCCTGAGCAGTTGCCAAGGCCAGCTCATTCGTGTCCTTCAATTCGATTAACCCGACGAGCGTTTCTGAAGCCAAAAGCCCAAAGAACTCGGATGCGCGCACCATCGCACCGGCCTCTAGCGCAGCACCCGCATCCGGAATATCACCAACGTGAACGCGAATCATTCGTCCGGCGCTCGTGACGGCACCGATGTCGGTTCGGGTAGTCGTGTCGATTCGATGGCTGAAGACGTCATGCTTTTTGCGCTTAGCTGCTACCGAAGGCATTTCTGCGACACGACCCATTAGACCTGTGACCGTGAGTAGCACCGTGGCGGCACTGTCAGCCAGTTCGGCTGAAACAGCCGTTGACCTGGATGCTGGAACGCTACGCACCACATCTGACTCATCCATTAGCAAGGTGCGCCGGTCATCGCCGTACTTTTCGGCAACGTCGGCTAGTTCACTGCTAACTAGGTCACGCAACTCTGAATCGTTTGACAAAATTCGCTCAAGCGCGCGAATCTCTTCTTCGAGTTGAGACTTCTCGGTTTCGAGTTCGATTCTCGAAAATTTGGTGAGTCGACGAAGACGCAGCTCAAGAATGTACTCGGCTTGAATTTCGCTCAATTCAAAAATCTGCATTAGTCGCGAGCGAGCCTCATCGACTTCTTCGGAGCTTCGAATAACTTGAATGACTTCGTCTATTGCGACGATTGCGATCAGCAAACCTTCAACCAGATGCAGCCTGGCCTTTTTCTTGCCGAGGCGGTTGGTTGTGCGGCGTCGCGTGACCTGAACGCGATGGGCGAGGTAGACGCCAAGCAGGTCGCGCAAACCGAGCGTGTTTGGCCTGCCATCTACGAGAGTGACGTTGTTGATGCCAAAAGAGTCTTCCATCGGCGTATACCGATAGAGAAGGTCCAGAACCACTTGAGGGTCAAACCCTGTCTTGAGTTCAATGACCAACTTGAGGCCGTTGGTTCGGTCGGTTAGGTCAATGACGTCTGAGATGCCAAGCAGCTTCTTGTTGTTGACTCCATCTTTGATCTTTTCAATGACTTTTTCCGGGCCAACAAGATAGGGAAGTTCGGTAACCACTAAGCCAAGTTTGCGGGGGCTGACGCTCTCAACGCTCACCTTCGCCCTGGTTTTGAAAGAACCACGACCATTTTCATAGGCGTCCTTGATTCCATCGAGACCGACGATGATACCGCCGGTTGGAAGGTCTGGACCTGGAACGAATCGCATCAAATCTTCTGTCGTGGCGGCAGGGTTGGCCAGCAAGTGCCTTGCAGCAGCGATCACTTCGCGCATGTTGTGCGGGGGCATGTTTGTAGCCATGCCTACTGCGATTCCAGAAGATCCATTTACAAGCAAGTTCGGAAAAGCTGCTGGCAGCACCTCAGGCTCAGAAAGTTGCGCATCGTAGTTTGGCTTGAAGTCAACGACATCCTCGTCGAGGCCATCATTCATCAAAAGCGCGGCTGGAGCCAGACGTGTCTCGGTGTAACGAGCAGCAGCCGGGCCATCATCTAGTGAACCGAAATTTCCGTGGCCATCAATAAGAGGCACGCGCAGGGTGAACGGCTGCGCCATGCGCACCATCGCGTCATAGATTGCACCATCGCCGTGTGGGTGCAACTTTCCCATTACCTCGCCCGAAACGCGAGCTGACTTTACGTGACCCTTATCTGGCCGCAGCCCCATTTCACCCATTTGGTAGATGATTCGGCGGTGCACGGGCTTAAGGCCGTCGCGAGCGTCGGGCAGCGCTCGAGCGTAAATGACCGAGTAGGAGTACTCCAGAAACGAGTCCTGCATCTCTGACGTCAGATCGATGTCAACGATGCGTTCTTCGGGATTGATTTCTGAGCTCATGGGTCTTTCAAAAACTACTGTGCGAAACTGTCAGGGATGACTGTTACGAGAATACCTGCCGCACCCAAGGATGTCGGGATACTCAGCCTTGTGTTGAGTTCGGCTATCGCCGCGACCGCTGCGACCGCGGCAAAGCCGTTGAACGCTCTCAAGTTTGAGAAATCGCGCGGCTATATCGTGCTTGTGGTCGATGGTCTTGGAAGCCATAACCTAGATGACCACCTCGGCCATGCACCAAACATCGGGCGCGTCTGGCGTGCTCAAAAATCAACCATTCGTTGCGAGTTTCCGAGCACTACGGTGGTTAGCCTTACCGGCCTGACAACCGGTCTACGGTCTGCGAAACATGGATTGATTGGGTACAACGTTCCAAACTCCACCCGAACTGAGCTGCACAACCTGCTTTCGGGTTGGGAAGTTGATGGCAACGACCCTTCGACATACAAGACCTACCCGACTCTCAGCGAAAGCTACGCATTGTCGGTGGTTAGTCCGTCCATCTACCGAAATACCGGCTTCACCTCGTTGACCTTGCCTTCGGGCTATTTTCACGGCGTCGATGACATCGCCGATCGCTTCAAGACTGCAGCCGAAATCGCCGAGCGCGACGGCGGTGTGGTTTATCTGTACGTTCCCGAGCTAGACCAAGTAGGCCATCGTCTCGGGGCTGGCAGCAGCGATTGGCTAGCGGTCTTAGAAGAGATAGACAGCGCTGTGAGGCACCTGAGCAACCTCAAGCGCTCGATTGCGTTGCTCACCGCCGATCACGGCATGGTCAATGTTGACACCGATGGTCAAATCCATCTCGAAACGCTAGATGCTCTCAAATCGGTAAGTTTCATCGCCGGCGGCGACACCCGATCATCGCTTATTTACCTATCGGCTGACGAAATTGTTTCTGACCATCGAATCTCTGACCTTCGTCAAAAACTTGAAGACGAGCTCTCTGGGCTGGTTTGGTGTGCAACCTGGACAGACTTAGAAAGATCTGGTTGGGTCGCAACCGGGCTGCAAGTCGAGAAGCAGCCCGACATCGTGTTGTTAGCAAGCGCGGCGGTGACTTTATACGACAGAAGAACTTGCAAACCGCGCTCACTGTTGATGAAAGGTCACCATGGTTCAATCACGGATGCTGAGACTCAGGTTCCGCTTATTCGACTTAGTTAGTCCTCAGACTTGGTTCCAAAAACGATCTGGTCCCAAGAAGGCATAGACGCACGTGGTTTCTTGGCGGGCTGCTGTTCGTCAGAAGTTTCTTGAATCTTCTCTTCCGGCTCCGGCACGACTTCGGCTGCATCCACATCGTCTGTTTCAGGCTCGAGATCGAAAGGCTCCTCGTTCTCAGCCTCGCTATAGATTTCGTCATCGAAAGTCGCTTCGGGGGAGTCATCAACTTCTAGCTCTGGTGTGCTTTCAAGAGGCGAGTCGTTCTCGATCACGATTTCGTCTAATTGTTCTAGCGCGTCTGGCTCAGCCGCCGGTTCGTCTAAAGAAATCTCGTCGTCGACAGTCGGTTTTTGAGACTCTTCTGCCACCTTGGCCGCTTCACGTTTCTTTCGAAGGTCGTCGAGCGATTCAATGGTTGCAACAGGCTCAGCCTCTGCTGGTTCTACTTTGCTTGCCTTCTCGATTGTCGGTTCCGTGGCTTCGATCCGCCTGAAGGCGGCCGGAGTATCTGCAATGACACGCACCTTGGTAATCGGGCCGGATGCACCTTCCACAGTCGATAAACCTGAAGCAGCTTCGTTCTCTGGTGTAAGCAAGACTCGTCTTGGGTCGAAGGCCCAAAGAGCCAATCCTGAATTCTCGCCAATTGTGTAGCCCACTGTGACGTCCCAGGTTGTCGCGCCAGCTCGCCTCACAGACCAGTGCACGGCGACGGCATTAGCCTGTTCGAGTCTCGATGAAATGAGCTCGCCGAACTCAATCTGGCCCTCATCGTTGAAACGATCACCAGGCACTGTTAGTCGAACTG
>WLFI01000119.1 GCA_009703845.1 Actinomycetota bacterium | reverse complement strand
ATGCGGGCAATCGAAATTGCACTGTCGAGTGACATGCGCCAGTTGTCAACCAGAGGCTGGGTTCGGCGCACCTTGCGAAGCGTTTCGTCAGCTACGTGGATGTCGACATCGCGGGTTGCCAATTTGAGTGAGTCGACCGCTTCAAGAAAAATGTCAAAGAGCTTGTTGGCATCGAGCCTCGCAAGACCGCGTGGGTCTCTGGGAATGACTGCCGTAATCACCAGGGCCGTTAGGCCGCCGACGATTCCGTCGATGCTTCTAACAAAAACACCGCCGTCTGGCTCAGGAAGAATCTGCACCAGCATGGCCTGCAGGCCAACGGTTAGAGCAAAGGTCGCACTGCCCGAAATAAAACGAGCACTCAACAGACAAACGAGAAGAGTGAGGGCCATTTGCCAAACGCCGTGATCGAAAACCTGCAGCATGACCTCGCTGAGGGCAATGCCAGTGATCATGCCAACGGCGGTTTCGAGCACTCGGCGCGGCCGCGCATCCCTGCTGAAACCGAGTGCGGTAATGGTGACGGTCACGGCAAGTAGGGGCACGGCGTGGCCGAGACCATAGAACGCAATCAGGTACCCGGCTGTTGCGCCGAGCACAATTTGCAAGATTGGAGCTAACGACTCGATGGCTCTGCGGTAAGAGTCTTTGAAACTCCAGTGAAGTTTTGGTGGCTTCATGGCTACACCCGCTTTCCCATCAACAGATTGGGGCGTGCCAATCCGGCAGCTTTGCCTGCGTCTTGCGGAACAATCACCTCGGCCGATGCGGCGATGTCACCGAGCTCAGAAACGATAACCAGTTCGGCTTCGGTTGGAACGCCTCGCTGAACCAGCGCAAGCCCAATCGGGCCCTGCTCATAATGCTGGGCCACCGATGTGATGATTCCGCGAGCGCGCTCTGACCGCATGCCGCCTGGTTGCATCACCCAAACTTCATCGCCACGGTTTGGCAGCGAGTGTTCTGAACCGTCTAGGTGCAAGAACACCAATCGTCTTGGCGGGTGACCGAGATTGTGTGTCTTGGCAACGGCCTCTTGCCCGCGATAGCAGCCCTTGCTCAGGTGCACAGCAGTGGTCATCCAGTCGACTTCGTGCGGCATGGTGCGCTCGTCAACTTCGTGCAGCGATGGTCGCCAGGCGGCAATTCGCAAAGCCTCGAGGGCATCGGTGCCGGCTTCTCCATGAGCCGCGGCAAACTTGTCGGCTTCTGCAATCGGCACGAGGTATTCGCGATAGCTCCAGTCGGCACCAACCTTGGTGCTGTATCGAGCACCACCCAAAACCAGGTTTGGCCAAGGGTCTACCCAGGATGCCTCGACACCTTCTAACTCGGCAACCGAACCAAACAGGGCCCACTGCGCAGAAACGTCTTCAATCGTTACCTTGGAACGAAACATCATGCGATCGAGCCACTTGAGTAGAGCATCCACTCGGTCGAGCGGCACGATCAGAGTCGTCGCCTCGCCGTCATCGAAGGCGTGAAAAACCTGTTCGACATGGCCCTGAACATTTAGCAACAGCGCTTCACGCGACTGACCAGGCTTTAGGTTTTTGAAATCTGTGGTCAACATCGAATGCAGCCACTCGAGACGATCGACACCAGCGACGCGGATGACGCCAAGGTCTAGGCGCACCACCGCTTTGCCGCGAGCCAGATTGCGCTGCTCAATCATCGGGTTACCGAAGTGCGCTTTGGCGGTCATGACTACTCGACGCGTTCCAGGCGGGCCGAGGCGTGTGACTTGAGTTCACTGCCGGGTAGCGCGATGTCCCATGCCCAAAGCAACGCGCCTTCAACGAGGCCGTAGAGTCGGGTTGAGTGGCGATAGGTTTTGGCTGTCTCAAATGCCACCCCGTGTGCCGAAGCCAAGTCGATGCGGGCGTTTTTGACGAAGCCGCGGTAGAGCTCGGCGACTCCGCCCGGGTGCAGCGTAGACACCTCAATGGCAAAACCGTTTTCGGTGCGCAGTGCGTCGAGGTCTTCGTGAGTCTTGATCGATGGTTCACCCTGGCCGATAAGCAAGCCTGGGCCGTGGTCGGCAGCTTCGGCTGGTCGCGAAATGCGCCAGAAACCAAGTTCGGTAGGTAGCGAGGCATCGCTGCCGTCGGCCAGGCGAACCTGTGAAACATAGTTGAGATAGTTGGCGTCGGTGTAGCTGAACTCGACGGTTTGCAAGAATTCGTGTTCGACAGGAGGCTCGTCGCTGCCCGGTGTCGAATAAGAGATGACGCCGCTGCCAGACCATTTACCCGCAAGAAATGCGAGCGGAGTCAGTTCAAGGGGCAGACCCTCGGGAAGAACGAACAAGTTACTTTTGGCCCTTGAAGAGCTTGTATAGAACGAGGGCTGAGACACCGGCAATAGCCAAAGAAGCAAGAACTAGGAGCCCTGTAAAGAAGATTTCAGCTGCGAGGATCATGGCTCTAAGTTTACCGCTAGAACCTAAAGAGAAAGAGATAGCCGCTGGCAAGAGTGAGAATCACGTAGCTTCCGCCAGCTACGTAGATCAACTCGGTCACAATGCCGGTGGCGCTTGCCTTGACTAGGTGAATCATGCTCACAGTAGCGATCGAACCGGCCAAAATTGCACCGTACCAAGCCAATGCCGATTCGGCAGGGGCCGCAGCAGTCACCAAAACGGTGGTTGCCGCCACGGCAACCCAGATGGCGATGATTTGCGACCAAGCTCTTTTCACAGTTCCATCATGCCCTAACGGTGCTAAAACTCGCTGTAAACTTCACTAAATACGCTTGGAGGCTCGACTTGGCGCAACTTCTGGTTCTTTCGGCTAATGCCGATACCGAAGTTCTGCCTGCGCTCGCACTGCTGCCTCACAAAGTTCGCCTGATTGCCGCCGAGCCGGCCAGCCTGGTCAACGCCCCTGCCGCCGATCTGATTTTCTTGGATGCTCGCCGCGACCTCACCGGCTCGAAATCGCTCGCAACCCTCCTGCTCACCACCGGACTCTCGGCACCGCTAATTGTTGTCGTTACCGAAGGCGGAATGGCCGCGATCTCACACGAGTGGGGCGCAACCGACATCATTCTCGACTCGGCCGGGCCTGCAGAGATTGATGCGCGCATCCGCTTGAGTCTCGAGCGTGGCTCGAAAGGTTCTGAGAGCAACGAGTTGATTTCAGCCTCGGGTGTCGTCATCGACGATGCCACCTACTCGGCCAAGGTTCACGGCAAGCCGATGGACCTCACCTTCAAAGAGTTTGAACTTTTGCGCTTTCTAGCGCAGCATCCGGGTCGCGTCTTTTCTCGAGAGCAACTACTGAGCGAGGTGTGGGGCTACGACTATTTCGGCGGCACCAGAACAGTGGATGTTCACATTCGACGCCTGCGTGCCAAGCTGGGCGACCTCGAGGCACTGATCGGAACTGTGCGCAACCGCGGATACTGTTTCAACCTGAGCAAAGACGACCAGGCCATCAACGCCTGAAGTTTGTTCACCTCTTAGTTACCCGATAGTGGCAGGATTGCACATATGTCTTCTGATGAAACTATGGCGATTGATCTGCCCGACCACGGCGACATGCCACTCGATCGCTTTCTCGACCGCGAGCTCAGCTGGCTAGCGTTCAACCAGCGTGTACTCGAGCTGGCCGAAGACAAAGACATGTTTTTGCTCGAGCGAGTCAACTTTTTGGCAATTTTCGCTTCGAACCTTGATGAGTTTTTCATGGTGCGAGTTGCGGGACTCAAGCGTCGCATAGCCGCAGGGTTGGGCGTAGCATCCGCTTCTGGGCTCGAGCCTGGCGAAGTGCTCAAGCAAATCAGCGAAGAGGCTCACCGACTTCAACTGCGTCACGCAACAATTTTTCGTGAAGACATCGAACCGGCTCTGCGCGAAAAGGGCATTCGTCT
>WLFI01000118.1 GCA_009703845.1 Actinomycetota bacterium | reverse complement strand
TCGCCCAAAAACTCGCCGGTGACGTCGTTCTTGATGGCCCAGTCGCGTCGGTTGGGCACGGATGCACGGGTGTTCAGCCACTCGAAAATCTGAGGCCTATCGAACCGAGCCGTGGTCGCGGTGAGACGTCTGCCTTCGGGGTCGGCCAACATCTCGAGGTATGGGTCGAGAACATCTGGACCAAGTTGCTCGAGGCGAATCGGCGTCGGCATCATCCCTCGATTCTTGTAGTTCGACCAAGCCAAGACTAAAGCCGATGGGCGGTTTAGCCGTTCAAGGCTTAACAGCAAATCGGGTGACCCGAGGGGATCTGGTCACCCGACTGCTACCGCTAACACATGGGGGTTAGCGGAGTTCTTTGAGCCAAACGCTTGCCGAGCGCGCGTTCGACTTGAATTGCTCGAGTTTGATCGCCATCCAAACCAGCAATCCGGCCACGATGATCAGAATGACCCAAACGAACCAGGTTTGCTCAGAGAGCGGCTTCCAGGCATAAGGCACGGCGGCAACGAGAACACCGATCGCTCCTGGGCCAAAGAAGCCGGCGAGACGTCGTAGCGCACCCAGCACCAAGAACACCAGCGAACCGCCGAGGATGATTGCGAATCGATACCAGTCTTCGGCCGTCAGAGTCGCTTGGTTCAGCGCGCCGAAGGTGTTTGCCAGAGCCGGAGCCATGGCAATCAGAATCGGCAGACCGACATAGATGAACGAGTTGATCTTTAGCTTGAGGGCTGCCACCAGACCGTAGCCGATGCCGAAGAGCAAGCCACCGATAAACAGAGCCTTCATTTCGACCTCGAGTTTGCCATCGAAGGATTCGTCGATTCTGAACCAGATGCTCGGTAGCAGGGTTAGCGCCAGAGGTGCAGCGCCTGCCACGGTGAGACCGAGGTTGCCGAATCGAAGACCTAGAGTGAGCAACGCCGCACCGGCGATCATGAGGGTGAGCGTTCTAGCCACGTCGCCAGACTGCTGCTCGGCCAGTGGGGCCACCACTGCCGACCAGTTGAAGACGGTCGATGGAAGACCAACCACCAGAAGGGGTAAACCATAGACGAGTAGCGTCTTGAATCGGTCAAGCACCATGTCGATGCGCACTGCAACCTGGGTGCTGGCAACCAGTGTGAGAGCAATCAAGGTGCTGTGAATTTCAGTGCCTTGGTAGCCACCGAGAGCCTTGACGATGGTTTCACCGAAGGCATAGCCAGAAACTGCCAGAGCCGCAGCGCCAACCAAAAGTGCTGGCATGGCCTTTTCAAGCTTGGCGAACACGAGCAAAGTGGCACCGATTGCCAGGGTGACCAGGCCGAGCCTTAGATCGCGGGCCGGGTTTTCGAACGTGGCCTGCCAGAGCGCGAACGCCCATGACACGGCTGCCGAGATGATCAGCGAAAGTCGAGCACGGCTCGCGCCACCTAGCACCTTGGTGCGCGAGAGCATGAGGTAAGCCGAGCCAACCGCCGTTGCAACTAGCAACTCGATCCATCCAACCGCCTCGTTCATCACTGCGAACAAATCGATCTGCGAGACACCAACAGCCAGCCCAATCGCCGAAGTGATTGGCAAAGCAATCGACCAGGTTTCCAGCGAAGGTTTTTCGCTAGAACGCTTGAACAGAACGGTGGTTAGAACAAAGAGCAAGGTGGATGCGAACGCAAAACTCTGCACGAAGCTCAGGTTGAACTGCGCCACCGCCTCACCGAGCGCCATCCACGCTGCGCCGACGCCAAGAACAAAACCGTAGAGAGCCGTCTTGGCCTGCTTGGCAACGAATGAAGACCAGAAGTTCATCGCAGCGTGCGCGCCAAGAACGGTAGCCAGCGCCAAGTTGAACTGCTCGGCTTCGGTTAGGTAAGGCACCAGTCCGATAACACCGAGGGCAAGTGAAACCATGGATGTTGCGAGAAGGCTGCGACCAGCATCCGCGTTTTTGAGAGCCCGAAGTCTGATGAAACCGTAGGCAAGGCTCAGGCCGACAAAGCCGAGGGCAAGAGGCCACGGGTTAGCGAAGTTCAGAGCCGGCAGCTCGCTGGTGCGATAGAGGCTCAGCAGAGCCACGGTGAAAATCGCTAGGAACGCGGCGGTAACCGAAGTCACCGGCAGGCCAACCCAGCCGAAGCTAACATCACGCTTAGCGCTGATTGAAACGACGGCCGAGTAGACCAGCCAGGCCACGGCGAGTGAAACCGGCACCAGCAACGCGAGCCAACCAGAGAAGATGCCATCAGCGTTAGTTGGTGCGAAGACGCCGATAACAGTGGCCTGAAGAACCATCACGAACGAGATTCCAGCGGCGAGGTTGGCGATGAACCAGTTGCGACTGCTCTTGGCATTCGCGACGAACCAGGTGAGCACGACTGCAAGAGCAACCGCCGCGGTCGAAAGCCAGAGCGAGGAGGTTGTGCCGGTGACGCTCGCGGCAACCTGAAGCGCGGCGAACAGCGAACCGATTCCCACCACTCTCAGGTACAGCGAGTAGAACGCGTCTTTGGTGAACGACTCACGGGTGTGCAGCACCAGCGCGACCGAAGCCATGGCGGCGAAGACGGCAGCCGCCCAAACGGCGTTGGTGAACTGAGCGTTGGTGTCGAGCATCCACTGGCTTGTCGACTCACGCTTGGCGAACCAATAGAACGCGCCGCTGACCGCGAATGAGGCTAGCGCGACTGGCGCAAAGACGACGGTGGTTGGTTTTGCGATGCGCTTGGCCACGAGGGTGAAGGCGATTGCTAGCCCTAGGAACCCTAGCGGAGTGATGATCTTGACCGGCTCGGATGCTTCGACAATCAGTTGCCCGAAATTCACCGCAGCAATGGTTGCCGGAAGAAGAGAAATCAAGGCCGCCGTCTCAGAGTTGCGACGCTGTGCGAAGAACAAGACGATTGCGAACGCGACTAGGGAGTAAGCGCCCCAGATCAGTGACTGGTTCTCACCACCTTGAGCCATAGGTAGCGAAATGTAGCCAGCGATCAAGAAGGTTGCGCCAACCCCAGCAAGCGAAACCGAGAATGACTCAACCAGCTTGGATTTGCTTGACGTTGCCAGCACAGCCGAGGCCAGAGCGAACAATGAGAAGAGGGCCAGGATTGGCCAGTAGTCGATCGTGTTGTTCGAGTCGACTGTGTAGCGGTGGGCGGTCCAGAGGCCAACCGACGCGATAGTGATGACTAGGTTGGTGGCAAAGTGCACCCAACCGACGACACTGGCTGACTTAGCCTCTGCTCGGTCAAGAACCCGAGCAACGGCAAAACGCCAAGCGAACGCAAGCGCGATGCAGAGAGCCGAAAGTGCAACCACATTGAAACCGACTGACCGATCGAGTTTTGACTCGAACATCGGTAGCAGTGACGATACCGAACCCGCGCCGAGGGCGACCCAGGCGAGAACCGGAGTGCGAGTCATCCACGCCTTCGATAGCAGCGAGAGGGCGATGATGCCGAGCCAGATTGAGGTGTAGGTGTTGAAGTTTGCGTCCCACGGGGTGAGCAGACCGAAGCTCAGCCAGGCTACGTAGGCCGCAAGCTGTGAGGCGAGCACCGAACGAGGCATCGACTCAGCCAGAGCTTTTGGAACCGAGAACAAGAACGCAGCACCAATCAGGCCGTTTAGAACGAGCATGAAGATGTTGGTTTCTTCAATGACGCCACTAGCAGCTGCCGGTTGGAGGGTTGCGGTTAGCACCGAGAGTGCGAACGCGGTGAAACCGAAGCCGGTCATCCATGCGAAGTTTTTGATCGCTGGGCGAACGGTGCCCGAAGCTGTGTACTTGGCTCCAATGCGTTCGATTGCGAATGCGCCCAAGAGCCAGAAGAGGCCGAAGGTCAGCAGAGAAATCGGCTCTGGGGTCATTGCGACTTCGAGCGTTGGGAAGAAAACATTGG
>WLFI01000117.1 GCA_009703845.1 Actinomycetota bacterium | reverse complement strand
TGTACGAGCCGACCCCGGGCGACCACGACCTCGACGAAGACGATGTTCGAATTCGGCCAAACCCAAAGGGCAACAAGCCTCGCACAAAGATTCGCCCTGATCACAAGAACGCTCCGATCGGTTTTGTGACCGGCGTAGACCTCGGCCGCTATCGCGTTCTGCTGGTCGATGAACAACGAGACATCACCGCAACCTTGGCCAAGGAGCTTCGCAAGCAAGGTGCAGCAGTGGGCGACCGCGTCGCACTTGCCGGCGACACCTCAGAAACCGAGGGCACACTCGCGCGCATAGTGCGAATCGAGCCGCGCACCTCGCTCTTGCGTCGAAGCGCAGACGATACCGACCAGGTCGAGCGTGTGATCGTTGCCAACGCAACGCAAATGGCCATCGTGACTGCAATCACTAACCCCGAACCGCGCACCCGCCTGATCGACCGCTACCTGGCCGCGGCTTTCGATGCGGGCCTAAAGCCGATTTTGGTGATCACCAAGTGTGACCTCGCCGACCCAGCCGAATTCTTGGCGAATTTCGAGAGTTTGAGCATCCCAGTGGTTAAAAACCGCTCGGATGCACCAAGCATCGCCGAGCTCGAAGCTCTGTTGCACGGCGAAATCACTGTGATGGTGGGCCACTCGGGTGTGGGCAAATCGACCCTCGTGAATGCGCTGGTGCCTGATGCCGCCCGAGCAACCGGCGGAGTAAACGTGGTGACCGGTCGCGGCCGCCACACCTCTTCATCGGTTCGCGCAATCGCACTCGAAGAGGGCTGGATCATCGACACCCCGGGCGTGCGGTCGTTCGGTCTGGGCCACATCAACCCGACTTCACTACTGCGCTCATTCGAAGACCTTTACAAGGTGATCGAAACCTGCCCTCGAGACTGCTCTCACCTTGCCGAATCTCCCGACTGCGAGCTCGATGCCGCGATTACCGATGGTCGCCTGGGTGAAACCGGCACCGCGCGCGTTGACAGCCTGCGACGCCTAATCGTCTCGGCCTCGTCAGACTAGGCTTTTATTCATGTCTTCTTACGAATCTGACCTCGCGCTGGCCCTTCGGCTAGCCGATTTGGCCGATTCGATTGCCCTCCCCCGGTTCTTGGCACAAGACCTCGTGGTTGAAACGAAACCGGATGCTTCGCCGGTGACCGACGCCGACCGCTCGGTCGAGTCTGCGCTCAAGCAGGTTTTAGCCGAGGAACGCCCCGAAGATGCCCTGATCGGCGAAGAATTTGGCAACACCGGTTCTGGCTCTAGAACCTGGATCATCGACCCGATCGACGGCACCGCAAACTTCATGCGCGGAGTGCCGGTTTGGGGCGCGCTCATCGCCCTCGCGGTTGACGGCAAGCCCGTTTTGAGTGTGGTTTCGGCCCCTGCCCTCGGTCGCCGCTGGTGGGCGGCTCCTGGCGTCGGTGCGCACACTAGAGATGTAGATGGGGCCGAGCGCAGCATCCGCGTTTCGCAAGTTTCGACTCTCGAGCACGCCTCGCTGTCTTACAACAATTTGCAGCTTTGGGACCGCGCGGGTTATCTGAACGAGCTGGTCGAGCTGTCGCGCAAGGTTTGGCGCACGCGCGCATACGGCGACTTTTTCTCTTACATGCTGCTTGCCGAGGGCAGCGTAGACATCGTGGGCGAGCACGACCTGAAGATTTATGACATCGCGGCCTTGGTGCCAATCGTCGAACAGGCAGGTGGTTCATTTAGCGCTCTCGATGGCGCACTGACCGCCGAAACTTCATCTGTTCTGGCCACGAACTCACACCTGCATGCTCTAGCCCAGAGCGCTGTCGCTAAAAACTAGCCGACGCGTTTTGCTCGCCGCGGCCTTCGGCGACCGCTCAGCCACTTGCCGATGACCGTCGAGCGCACGAGGTAGTGGTAGGTCACGATGGTGAACGCTAGCGCCGATGCAATCGAGACGACGGCCACAATGATCGGCGACCAACCAGCACCTGCGCCAAGAGCGATAACCACAAACATCACCGGTGCGTGAAACAGGTAGACCCAATAAGAAGCATCGGCGAGGTATCGCACGATCGCAAGCTCGGCATTGAGGTAGCGCAAGAACAACCCGATGACGGCGAAGGTCGAATAGGTGACCGCCAGCACCTGAACCACCGGCTGCCATGATGCGTCGCCGATTGAAAACAACCAAGCGGATGCTGCGCCAAACCCGGCGGCCAACCCGAAGTTCACCCAAGCCGAGGCCGTGACCTTGCGCAACAGGGGCTCCGCGTTGCGATTGATCACCCAGCCGAGCGCAAAAAACGCCCCGAAGAACACCAGCAGCGGGATATTCGGAACCCAACCCATCTCGATGCGAACCTGGCCAGCCGTGTCGATAACCCCCGGAACGAGTGCAAGCACCAATCCGATTACTCCCACCGCGACGGGCCCGAGCCGCAGGGCCTCGGTTAGCGCGCGGCCTAGCTCGAGCATCCGTGCCGGTAAACGCTTGGCAAGCAGATGAGCCACAAGTGCGAGGTGAGAAATGATCACGAGGTAATAGAGAAACCACAGGTAGATGAGCGCGGTGCTCAGGTAGTCGCGGCTTTGACTCGGGCTGCACCAGGTGCATCCGGTTTGCCAAAGAAGCGATGCAATGATTGTTGCCGCAACGGCGAGCACCGAAACGATGCGTTTGAATCGGCTGACCAGAAAGGCTCGAACGCCTTCAGACTGCAGCAGATAGGCGGCAAAGAAGCCAGAGAGCAAGAAGAATGCCGGCATTCGAAAGCTGTGAACCACGGCGTAGCTGACCGCGAAGAACGAGCCGGTGCCAGCATCGACCGGCATTAGCTCGGGAATCACGAGCGCGGCATGCACGAAAACGCCAAGCAGCATCATCGAGGCTCGAGCCGCATCGAGACCGTGCAGCCTAGTTCGTGAAGTCAATGCCCACCCTTAGAAAAGCCCCTCTAGAACACACGCTATTTGCTAGCGGGCAGGTAATCAAATACCCCAGAGCTGAATTCGTCGAACTGTGATGAGTTTCTCGACAATCTCGTCGGGCAGCGGGGTATCAATCTCAAAGTGCAGTGACCCTGTGGTTTTGATGTAACCGTCGAGCTCGGGTATTTCTTGAAACACGCGACCACTGTGCGGAAGATAGGCGAGGTGGTTCTTGAACGCGGCGAATCCGGCTAGCACTTTGCCGTTAACCCGAAACGCCGGCATGCCATAAGAAATGCATTGCTCAGATTCGGGTATTACCGCGAGGATGCTGCGCCGCAGCGCCTCAAGCGTCGAGCGTTTCGGCTCTGGCACGCCCGCTAGATAGTCGTCGATTTCTTTAGCGGTCATTTACTGCCAAGCGGCCAGAATGGCTCCAACCACAGCAAGCGCAACCACGTCGTTGCCGATTTCGAGCAACCAAACCTTGAAACCCTGGCCGGCAAACATGCGGTGGCTCAGCGAAGCACCACCACCGATAAGCAGACCGAGCATCGCGCCCACCAGTGCACCGGTTCCAACGCCTAGTGAACCGTGCGCGACGGTGATGACCTCGAGCACGAGCGCTAGACCGAAGGTATAGCCGAGCACTCCCAAGAAGGTCATGCCGAAAACGTAGGCCATGTTTGATGATCCCGGCTGCTGCTCAGGAGTTTTGCCAATCAGCTTCCACCAGACCGGAAAGAACGCCTTGGGGCTAAACCAAACAGCTCCAATAACATTGGCGACCAAGGCTGCCACCAAGATGGCGAGGTAGTTGAGTTGATCAAGTTCCATTTCAGGCTCCTAATGAGTTTTCAAACAACCAAAAGAATAGTCAGGTTAGGCACTAAAACCTTGGAAGGTGAGGCGTGAACTTGGCAGCACCTAGACTTGCGGCATGGCAACCCACCCCGTGAAAGAAGCTTTGCGCCGAACCGGCGTGCTGAACCCCT
>WLFI01000116.1 GCA_009703845.1 Actinomycetota bacterium | reverse complement strand
CGTTGCAGAGCCTGAGACGGTAGAAGCCCTTCAGGAGCTCACTCGCCTAGCAGTACAGGTCAAGACCAACTCGTTTAGTCGCCTGATTCTTGACGTTGGCGGCTCACGTCAGAAGCGCGTTGATGATCTGACCCGCATCGTGAACCGCATCATCGACAAGGTAAACGACCTCGGTGAAGCAGTTCACATGAAGCCAATGTCTTCTTATGAGCGCAAAATCGTGCACGACCTAGTTTCGGGTGCCGGTTTGGTCTCTGAGTCAGAAGGCGAAGGCCGCGACCGCCACATTGTGGTTAAGCCTGCTAAATAAAGCCTTTTTAGAGCCGGGGCCTGCTTAGTTCAGGCCCCGTTTCTTTTGCCCTGAAGCTTTATTCGCCGAAACAACGTAGTTTCACGTGAAACATAAGAAGATTGAGACATGGATACACCACAGCAGAGCCACTCAGAAGAGTCGTTCGAGCCTGAGCTAGAGCCACAGGTAGCGACGGATATCTTTGGCGATCGCCTGCCTTTGGCCCGCGCTTATGCGGCTGCCCTGGTTCGCGACAGCGATCTTCTCGGCCTTCTCGGCCCAAGAGAGATGCCAAAGTTGTGGACGCGGCACATTCTCAACTCTGCCGTGGTGGCAGAGCTTGTCTCGGCGGGCAAAACCGTCGCCGATGTGGGCTCGGGCGCAGGTTTGCCCGGAATTCCGATGGCGATTGCGCAGCCAGACGCACATTTCACGCTGATTGAGCCGATGGAACGTCGCAGCGACTGGCTTAGGCAAATTGCTTCAGAACTTGGGCTAACCAACGTGAGCGTGCTTCGAGCCCGCGCAGAGGAAGTCGGCGAGGCCTTTGATCTTGTCACCGCGCGCGCTGTGTCTGCTCTTCCTAAACTGCTCCGCTTGACCGTTCCCATCACTAATCACGGCGGTAAAGTGCTTGCTCTGAAGGGTTCCAAGGCATTAGAAGAGATCGAAGAGGCAAAGAAATTAGCGAAAAAACTGAAAATCGCGGGCTTCGAAGTTATTCACACCGGCAGGCAGTTTCTTGCCGAGCCCACTTTGGTCGTCGTTACTACGCTAATCTGAACCTCTGGATGGAAAAGAACCGATGACAAACAACGAGAAACCGCAAACTGAGGCCGAGCGCACCGCCGTGACCCAGCCAACGGTCGTTTCTGGCCACGGTTACCCCGCAAATCGCGCCGAAGAGAGCCCATCACCAACCGGATGGCACGCGTCTGGCCCGAAATCAACAGCTCCGGGTTCACTCGGAACACTCGAGGAGGTTTCACGTGAAACATCCCGATGATTTTATGAACGACACACCCCTGGCACGCGAGCTTTCTGAAGGCACCGCTAGATTGGCCGCCATCGACGCGATGGTGCTGCCGAAGCCGCAAAGAACGCGCGTTTTTACTATTTCTAACCAAAAAGGTGGCGTGGGCAAGACCACAACCACAGTAAACATCGCCGCTGCTCTGGCCTCAAAAGGCCTAAGTGTGCTCGTCATTGACCTTGACCCACAGGGAAATGCTTCAACTGCACTGGGAATCGAGCATCACGCGCAAGTTCAGAGCATCTATGAGGTGTTGGTCAACGACATCCCGCTCGAATCGGTGATCAAGGTTTCGCCGGAAGCCCCAGGATTGACCTGTGTTCCAGCCACAATCAACCTAACTGGAGCCGAATTAGAGCTGGTTTCGCTGGTTGCACGCGAACAACGTCTTCGCAACGCAATCGACCACTATCTCGAAACCACGATCACCCCACCCGACTACATCTTTATCGACTGCCCACCAAGCCTCGGCTTGCTCACGATCAATGCTTGGGTGGCTGCGAAAGAGGTTTTGGTGCCAATTCAGTGCGAATACTACGCACTCGAAGGTGTCGAACAGCTGCAGAACTACATCGCCATGATTCGAAAGGCTCTGAACCGCGATCTCGTGGTGTCCACGGTGCTTCTGACCATGTTCGACAGCCGCACCCGCTTGGCACTGGATGTAGCAAACGAGGTGCGCGGATACTTTCCGAAAGAAGTGCTTAACTCGGTCATCCCCCGTTCGGTAAGGGTCTCAGAGGCCCCGTCTTATGGCAAAACCGTAGTTTCTTATGACCGGCGTTCGGCCGGGGCAATCGCCTATCTAGAAGCAGCAGCAGAAATCGCAATCAGAGGAGCACAAAGTGGCAGATAAAAGAGGCGGCCTAGGTCGCGGTATTGGCGCACTCATTCCGACATCAGAGGTTCCGGGAGAGCGACCGATCGACGTGTTTTTTCCTGCCGGGGGAGTCAGTGAGGCAAACTCGCAGTCGGGCAACGTCGGCGAGGCAAACGATTCAAATGAGTCAAACCTCGTGCCTGTTCCAGGTGCACGTTTTGGCCACCTCGATGTAGACGCCATCACTCCTAACCCAAAGCAGCCTCGATCGGTTTATGAGCCAGAGGCATTTGCCGAATTGGTTCACTCAATTCGTGAGCTCGGCGTGCTGCAGCCGATCGTGGTTCGCGACCTCGGTGAGCGCGACGGCAAGCCTGCCTACGAGCTCATCATGGGTGAACGTCGTCTACGTGCCAGCAAAGAAGCGGGTTTGGTCAAGATTCCAGCCGTTATTCGCGAAACCGCAGACGAGAACATGCTGCGCGACGCCCTTCTCGAGAACCTGCACCGAAGCGACTTGAACCCGCTAGAAGAAGCCAGCGCTTACCAGCAGCTTCTCGAAGATTTCGGCATCACCCAGGATGAACTTGCCGAGCGCATCGGTCGCTCACGCCCGAAGATCACCAACACCATTCGCTTGCTTCGTCTGCCAGCCAGCGTGCAACTAAAGGTTGCGGCCGGAGTTTTGAGCGCAGGTCACGCCCGCGCCATCCTCGCCCTCGAATTTGAGGCTGCCATGGAGGCAATGGCCGACAAGGTGGTAAAGCAGGGTCTGTCAGTTCGCGCCGTTGAAGAGCTGGTTGCCATCGCCAAGCCAGAGGGCAAGCGCGGCAAGGTTAGCCCGGGCGGAATCCAAGACTCGCTAAAGGGCCTAGCCGACCAGGTCGGTGACCGTTTCTCAACCAAGGCCAAGATTTCGCTTGGCAAGGGCAAGGGCGTGCTGAGCATCGAGTTCGGTAGCGTGGCCGATTTGTACCGCATCCTAGATGAAATGGGCATCGAACGCGACCAGCACTAACCCTCGGTCGCACATTGGCAAAAGTGCAACCAACGATTATGTCAAGCAGTAGATACTTGGCAACAAGAGGCGATTTACAGAACAGGAGCCAGGGTTGATTATCAAGTTCTTGACCGTTGAGCGCAACGCCGCGGTCTTGCTGTTGGTCAGCGCCGTTCTCGGACTATTCGCCTACAACACCGGTTTAGCCCCCGAAATCGATGCCGCGCGCAACGCTCACTTTGCCATCGATGCTCTTCACCTAGACCTCACGCTAGACAAATGGCTCGGCGAATTCTTCATTGCGTTCTTCTTTTTGCTCGTGGGCCTCGAACTCAAGCGTGAATTTATCTCTGGAGTCTTCAAAAACCGCAGTGCGATCGCGATTCCGGCATTTGCGGCAACATTTGGCGCAATCGTGCCTGCAATCATCTATTTCGCGATGACCAACGGCATAACGGTTGGCGGCCAGTCGGTTAGTGCTGGCTGGGCTCTACCCATGGCCACCGACGTCACCTTTGCCGTAGCCGTATTTGCCGTATTCGGAGCTGCTTTTGCCAAGTCGGCCCGCACCTTCTTGCTCTCTTTCGCCGTAATTGACGACGTTATCGCCATTTTGGTCATCGCAATCTTCTTGGGTGGCGGTCTAAAAATCGAGTGGATGCTCGCCGTGCTGCTCAGCGTCGGCCTATTCGCCCTGGTAACCGGGCAAACCCCCAAGGATGGCCGACTCGCGCTAACCCGCGTGCTT
>WLFI01000115.1 GCA_009703845.1 Actinomycetota bacterium | reverse complement strand
TTCGTAGTTGACTCGGCTAAGAAGGCCGTTCTTCGTCCTAAGGAAGAGAAGAAGGCCCCAGTAGCCGCAGCAGTTGTCGAAGAGGCAGCCGTTGAAGAAGTTGTGGATGCACCTGTAGCCGAAGAGGCAGCAGTCGAGGCCCCGGCCGAGGTTGCGGCTGAAGAAGCTCCTGCTGCAGAGGCAGAAGCAGTAGTCGAAGAGGCTCCTGCTGCCGAGGCAGAAGTGGTTGCTGAAGAAGCACCTGCAGCCGAAGAGGCACCTGCCGCTGAAGAAGCTCCTGCTGCAGAAGCAGAAGCCCCAGCAGAAGAGGCTTAGTAGTCGTGCTAGCCGCTGCGCTCGAACACTTGGTTAAGGGAATCGTCGACCACCCGGAAGACGCTACCGTTACCGAACGATCAACCTCTCGTGGAGATCTACTTGAGGTTCACGTTCACCCAGAAGATCTGGGTCGAGTGATCGGGCGCAACGGCCGCACCGCTAAGGCCCTGCGCACCCTGGTAAATGCCCTTGCCGATGGCAAGCGCGTGCGCGTTGAACTGGTAGAGACCGATTTCTAAGCAGACCGAGCTCCGTGTGGGCCGTCTGCTAAAGGCTCATGGCCTAAAAGGTGCTATCAAACTCGAGCTATACACCGACAGCCCAAACGAACGTTTCGTTCCTGGCGCGGTTCTCAAACTTCAGGTTCCCGAAACCTCACCATGGTTCGGCAAAACCGTCACCGTCACCGAACTTCGCTGGTACAACCTAGCCCCGGTGATTTTTCTTGAAGGCGTCGACGACCGCAACGTGGCCGAAAGCCTAATCAAAGCCATCTTGCTGATCGACACCGATGCAGCCGAACTTCCACCCGAAGAAGACGCCTGGTATGACCACCAGCTCGTCGGTCTAAAAGTGGTTCGCGACGGCGTGGTAGTCGGAAAGGTTGTTCGAGTAGAACACTTTCCGGCACACGACCTTTTGGCAGTCAAGACCGAAACCGGCGAAGTGCTGGTTCCATTCGTCAAGGCGATTGTTCCAGCTGTCGACATTGAGGCTCAGACCGTTACGGTAACCCCTCCGGCCGGCTTATTCGAAGAAATCGCAGATGACGAGGCCGAAGAGGTTAGCGCCGAAAAAGAGCCAGCCGCGCAGGTCGAAGGCTAAGCATCCATGCGCATCGATGCCATCACCATTTTTCCTGATTACTTCAACGCACTCGAGCTTTCGTTGCTCGGCAAGGCTCGCGAAAAAGAGCTACTCGAGGTGCGCATCCACGACCTTCGCGACTACACCCACGACAAGCACAAGACGGTAGACGACAGCCCTTACGGTGGCGGTGCCGGCATGCTGATGAAGCCAGAGCCTTGGGGTGAAGCTTTTGATGAAATCTTGGATGCTGACGGCGACTCGATCGTAATCTTCACGTCTCCCGCCGGTGAGCTTTTTAAGCAGGCCACCGCAGCCGAACTGGCAGACGCCAAGCACATTGTCTTTGCCTGTGGTCGCTATGAGGGCATCGACCAGCGTGTGGTTGATTTTGCCGAAACCAAGGCCAATGTTCGAATGATCAGCCTCGGCGATTATGTGCTCAATGGGGGAGAGGTTGCTGCCATCGCGATGATCGAAGCCATTGCGCGTCTGATTCCAGGCGTTATCGGCAATGCCGAGTCGCTGGTTGAAGAGTCACACTCGGATGGACTGCTCGAGTACCCGTCGTACACCAAGCCTTCAAACTGGCGTGGTTTCGATGTACCAGAAGTTTTGTTGAGCGGAAATCACGCTCTTATTGCCAAATGGCGCAAAGAACAGCAGGTTGAACGCACACGAAAAGTGCGCCCAGACTTGCTTGAAGACTAGGTCTCTGGCAGAATAAACAGGTTGCTCGGATACAGAGTGCTCTGCCGCAGGGGAGCCACCGGGAATTCAAGACGAACGAAAATAATGTTTTTGACCTGCGCGCGAAAACAGATTGTGATTCAAAAATGCACATCCTCGACTCAGTAGATGCCAAGAGCCTCAAGAGCGACATCCCAGCGTTTCGCGTTGGCGACAACGTGAAGGTTCACGTAAACATCATCGAAGGTAACCGTAGCCGTGTTCAGGTTTTCCAGGGCGTAGTTATTCGTCGCTCTGGCGAAAGCGTTCGCGAAACCTTCACCGTTCGCAAGATTTCATTCCAGGTTGGCGTTGAGCGTACCTTCCCAGTGCACTCACCAGTCATCGAGAAGATCGAACTAGTGAGCCGCGGTGACGTACGTCGCGCCAAGCTTTACTACCTACGCGAACTTCGTGGCAAGAAGGCCAAGATTCGCGAAAAGCGCGACAACGCCTAAGTCGTTCGTCAACTCGCTAGCGTTACGCTCAAAACATGAGTGATTTGCCGCAAGCCCCACTTCGCCGTAACCGGCGAGAGCGGCCTGAGAGCAATGGCGTGATCGCAAAGATCATGAAGAAAATCAAACGCAACCCGATAGCTTCATTCATCGTTGACGTTTTGGTTATCGTCGCAGCCGCACTGGTGCTTTCACTCATCATCAAAACCTTTTTGATTCGCTCGTTTTTCATTCCGTCTGGCTCAATGATGGACACCCTGCAAATCGATGACCGAATCATTGTTAATGAGCTTGTGCCAGATCTGGTTGCGCTGAACCGCGGCGATGTTGTTGTGTTCAAAGACCCGGGTGGCTGGCTCTACGCCGAACCAGAACAGGTTGAGTCTCGCGGACTCGTAGGACTTGGCGACTGGTTCATGGAGGCATTCGGTTTGAGTGCAGCAGATTCGTCGCAGCACCTTGTAAAGCGCGTCATTGGCGTCGGTGGCGATCACGTCATTTGCTGTGACACCGAAGGCAAACTGACCATCAATGGCGTGCCAATTACCGAGCCTTACATTCTCGAAGGCGTGAACCCGAGTGACAAAGAATTCGATGTCACCGTTCCCGATAACATGTTCTGGGTCATGGGTGACAATCGAAGCAACTCAGAAGATTCTCGTTTTCACGGCGACCTGCCGAGCAAAGGCTTTGTGCCTAAAGATTCTGTGGTCGGACGCGCGTTCGTGCTTTCTTGGCCTTTCGAACGCTGGGCTTGGCTAGATAACTACCCCGATGTCTTCAAAAACGTCCCCAACAATTGAGTTTGAGCGTTCGCTGGCCAAAGGCGGCGCTCGCTTCATAATCGGCATCGATGAGGTTGGCCGCGGTGCGGTCGCCGGGCCGGTTGCGGTTGGTGTCGCGCTGATCGATACCCAATCTCCAGGTTTCGTCGATATCCCCGCTGGTTTGCGCGATTCAAAGTTGCTTTCCGAACGTCAACGCGAGGCGCTACAGCCGCTCATTGCAACGTGGATGCACGCAGGCAGCGTGGGAATGGTAGAAGCCAGCGCAATCGACGAAAAAGGCATTGTTCACTCGCTGGCCCTCTCAGCTAGCCGAGCCCTAACCTCGTTACTTGACCAAGACGGGGTGGCCAGTGTCATAGCTCGAGACGGCGCGGTGATTTTGCTCGATGGCACCCACAATTGGCTCGAAGGTCACACCGGCGGATTGCCGGTTACCGTGCGCGCAAAGGCCGACCGCGATTGCGCCTCGGTAGCCGCGGCTTCGGTGTTGGCGAAGGTTGCCAGAGACCGCCTCATGGTCGAGCTTGCGGGGGAGCATCCGGGTTATGGTTTTGAAGGTCACAAGGGCTATGCCTCAGAGTTGCACATCAAGGCCATTCGCACGCTTGGGCCGAGTGCCGTTCATCGAAAAACTTGGCTAACGAAAATTCTTAGCGCAGGAGTAAACTGACATTCCAATGGACGAAAACGAATTCGAAGACTACGACCGCAACGCTGAACTTGCGCTCTACCGCGAATACCGCGACCTGGTCGGAACGTTCAAATATGTGGTTGAAACCGAGCGTCGTTTTTACCTGGCGAA
>WLFI01000114.1 GCA_009703845.1 Actinomycetota bacterium | reverse complement strand
AGCTCGCCGGCTGCCACCCGTGCTGCTGCAGTTGGCGGCCACATGCAGGCTGCACACGATGCTCCCGCTGCCTCGGCTGAACCTGAGGTAAAAAAGGCGCTGGCTCTTGGCCTAAGCCTTCCGATCATCACCACCGCGTTGGCCATGATTTTGGGTCTCATGTTCTGGGACCTTCAGAACCGTGAGCTTTCTAGCTGGACCTGGGTAATCATTCAGTCGGTCATTGCGTTCGGAATCATTGCCGGTACGCGCTACTCGATGAAGGCCATCCGCTCGGTTTCGGGTTCACACTCGGGCGTTTCTGGTGCCGTTGGCGCGATGAACCTCAACTTTGTTCTTTCGATCATCTTTGGTTCGATCGTCACGCTGATGTCGTTCACCATGGGTTTCGCGGCTATCGACCAGCTCAAGTGGCGCTCGGTTATTACGCCAACACCGAAGAACATCATGAACAACTTCGATGTCAACTGGGTGTTTGTTGACTTCGCGCCAACCTATGTTCTGCTGCTGCTAGTGAGCGTTGCGGTGTTCTTCACCCTCGTCTCGCGTCACGCCAAGGTTGCTGCGAAGAAGGCTGACGCAGCCGCACCAGCTGCCGACCACTCGCACACGATCTAGCTAGCAAAGCATTCGGCTCGTCGCCGAGTCGACAGTAAAGGGTATTTCTTGAAGTTCTATGCATCGGGGCTGTTGTTTGACAACGACGGCGTTCTAGTCGATTCACACGCCGCCGCTTCGGCTGCCTGGAAGGCGTGGTGCAGCGAGTATGCCCCGCACATCGACTGGGATAAGCCCGAAAACGCTGGTCAGCGCGCCGAAGACAAGGTTCGTGAGTGGATTTCGTCTCCCGATTTGTTCGAGGCAGCCAACGATCGCATCAACGCGCTCGAGCAAGAGTCAGCCGGTGAAACGGTTGCGCTCGGGGGAGCGGTAGAGCTGCTGCACTCATTACCAGCGGATGTCTGGACTGTTTGCACCTCGGCCAACCCGAACCTTGGGCGAGCGAGGTTGCTAGCGGCCGGGCTGCCGGTTCCGCCGCAGCTGGTGACGGCCGCCGATGTGAAACTCGGCAAACCGCATCCCGACCCTTATTTGCTTGGTGCCGAGCGTCTTGGTTTTGCGCCAGAAGACTGTGTTGTGTTTGAAGACGCTTCGGCCGGGGTCGCGGCTGCGCTCGCCGCGGGTGTTGGGTTGGTTGTGGGTGTTTCTGAGCGAGCGCTCGACACTGCCGCCGACATCGTGGTGCGCGATCTGGCCGGCATCACCTTCGACGGCGAAACGTTGACCGTTCCCGACAAGATACGATTGCGTTAAAAGGGGTTTTGTTTGCGGTTGACCTTCAGCCGCAAAAAACGAGAGGGGGCGCATCATGCGCAAACGTTTGATTTTTGCCGTGGTCACACTGGCTTTGGTCTTTGTGATTTCTGTAGTCGGAGCATCGGTGCTCAATCTGGCCGGCTCTGATTCGGCACCGGGCGAGGGCAAGACAGACGCTGCATGCGCGTCAAACCTCGTCATCACGCATCCGGTTTCTAACGGTGGCCATGACAACAACCGCATCTTGCACGTTACCGTGACCGGAGACATGACCGAGTGTGAGGGGCAAGCCATGCGAGTTGAGGTAGATCTGCCCAATGCCGAGCATGCTTTTGCTGTTGAGAAAATTGGTGCTGATGTGAGGTCAATTGAGTTCTTGTTTAACGAGACCACGGGCGACTTCACCGACACCGCGCCTATTGCCGTTGACGGAGAACTGGTTGCCCAGGGCGATTTGCTTGGGCCAATCAAGGCCAAAGACTTTGGATTAGTCAGCTTGCTCATCGCTTCTAGCTGGGAATAGCCGTTGCGCAAGGCCAGGCCTTGGGTGGCCATTCTTGCGGTGGCAGTAACTTGGTGGTTAACCTTGGCGCCAACTCAGATGGGTGGGCCAATCACTCTCGCGGTGGTTAGCGGCACGTCAATGCAGCCCGCACTCGAAGACGGCGACCTCGTAGTTGCTGTTCGTCAGAACGATTACCAAATCGGCGACACCGTAATCTATGACAAGCTCGGCGGCATTGTGATTCACGAAATCTATGCCGTGGTTGGCGATGCAGCGGCGCCCACCGACGCAAACCCGTCTCCAGTTTTCAAAACTCGCGGCATAAATAACCAGCATTTTGATAGTTGGCGAGTGCATGCAAGCGAAATTCGCGGAAAGTTGGCGTTCGTTCTAGGTGGCGGTGGACGCCCGATTATTGAGTTCACCTCAAGCCCCCTTCTCGCGGGTGTCACCGCTACGGCTTTGGCCGCCTTTGTGCTGTTGCCAAGGGCGCGGCCTCGCATAAACCCGCGACTTCGAGAACTTCTGCGCCACTCTGCCACCGAGCGTCGCAGAATCAAGCAGGCGTTGGCAATCGAATTCACTTGGCTGCTTGTGCTCACCCTGGCTACTTTCTTGGCTTCGGCCCTGTTGCTGGTGCGGCACATGCCGCTATGGCCACAGTTGGCCCTCTCGCTTACCGCACTTCTGGTCTCAGTCCTGTTGCTGTCGGCCTTCTGGGTTTATTACGCATCTGGCCGAAATCTTGCCGAGCCACAGCGAAGCATGGCGGTGCTTGGCCCAAGGCTTCATCGAATCGATTCGTCACTAAAAGTGGATGCTCTGCCGACCCAAAGCGCCGACGAGCTGTCTCGCATCCGTGACCGAACTGGGTTGCCTGTGCTGCACCAGATTGCCGACCGAAGTCTCGACGAGCGCACCGGAATGATTACCGCTACGCACCGGTTTTTTGTGATGACCGAAAAACAGACCTATGTTTGGAGTGTCAAGGTTTTGCAACTGAAGGAGCATCATGAGTGAAGTCAAGTTTTATGGAGCCGACTGGTGCGTCGACTGCCGTCGTTCGAAAGCGCTGCTAAACGCCGAGGGTGTCGAGTTCGACATGAACGACGTTGCAGAAAGCGCCGAAATGGCTGCCGAAGCCGAGGCGATTGCCGGTCGAAAGAACATTCCCGTGATTCAGTTTGCCGACGGCCTGGTTTTGGTTGAGCCTAGTGACGCCGACCTGCGCGTTGCCCTCACCGAACGCGGCTTGATCTAACCTCTTGCTCGAGCGCGACATTGCGCTGCTGGTGGCTCTTGTCGCGGCAGCGTTCACACTAATTGGCTATCCGCTCAGCCGACGCTTCACCTCGGGCGGCGACGTCGAGCGTCGAAATCGGGCGACCGCGTGGGCCATGCTGGCATCGGGTGTGGCCATGATTCTCGTAGCGGCTGTCGAGCTGGTGCCTTCAGCAATTTTTTCCGGTTTTTCAACTTTAGAAGCGGTTGCCTGGCTTCTGGCGGGGCTTTTGGGTTACATCATCTTCGACAAGGTCGTAGACAAATTTGCGAGCTCAGAGGCTAGATTCAAGCGCTCTGCCCTAACCGTGGCGATTGCCCTGACCCTACACAATTTGCCCGAGGGTGCTGCGATCGTTGCCAGCGAGTTTGCAGGCGTGGAATCAGCAGTCGCAACTGCGGCGTCACTTGCGCTTCACAACATTCCCGAGGGGGTTGCAATCGCCCTTGTTGCGCTTGCCGCGGGCTTTAAACCTAGCATGTCTGCACTGCTCGTTTTAGTTTCGGCACTTGCCGAGGCATCCGGCGCTTTTGCCTTTTGGGCTTTCAACTTCGAGCCAGATCAGCGCACCACCTCGATAGTTGTCTTAGTGGTGGCAGCACTCATGCTGGCGATCAGCCTCGTTGAGCTGTTGCCACGGGCATTTCGCACCCTCGCCCGCGACGAAATGCAAACCTTCAACAAATAGTTCTAGGTTTTTCGGCCACCAGCCTCTAGGCTAGGAAAGTTACAAATACGTAACAGTAGTCGTTTGCAGCACATCAACTACTTATCTGGTTACCTAGATGCCAGCTCTAAGATGTGCCAGTCTT
>WLFI01000113.1 GCA_009703845.1 Actinomycetota bacterium | reverse complement strand
GTTTCACGTTTTCAGTGGGGTCTCACCGTAGATATTCAGGCTCCAGAGCTTGAGACCCGCATCGCCATTCTGCGCAAAAAAGCCGAGCTCGAAAAGATTCGCGTTCCAGACGAGATTCTCGAGTACATGGCCGAACGTGTGCAGTCAAATGTGCGTGAGCTAGAGGGAACTCTGATTCGCGTCACCGCCTATGCGAACCTCAGCCGCAAGCAGGTTGACATGGCTCTAGTGCAAACGGTTCTAAAAGACATCGCACCGGTGCACGAAGAGACGGTCATTGCCCCCATCGAGATCATCAACGCGGTTTCCAACTACTACAAGATCACCCCGGATGAGATTTATGGCAACTCTCGCACCGCAGCCATCGCTATGGCACGTCAGATTGCTATGTACATCTGCCGCGAACAGACCAACCTCTCGCTTCCTAAAATTGGCCAGATTTTCGGCAATCGAGACCACACCACGGTTATGTATGCAAACCGCAGAGTTGCCGACTGGATGAGTGAGCGCCGTTATGTGTACAACCAGGTGACCGAGATCATTAACTCGATCAGAAACAACCACCGCGCTTTCTAGTCGCAAACCGCCGCATTTTCGGCCAAATTCACTTAAAACCTTCAACAATTGGTTGAGTTATTAAGATGTTTATAAACCTGTGGATAACTGTCGATAACCCCTGAATTACTGTGAAATAGCGGTTCCTGAGAGTGTAAAGCTCTAGAACTACTAACAACTAGGTGAGTTATCCACAGGTTTGTGCACAGTTGTGTATACATCTTTCACCGATGTAGTTATTAGTAAACAAAAAGGAACCACCGGGTTATCCACACTTTGCACAGGGGTTAATAAGGCTATTAAAGAAAAAGAGTTAATTAGCTAAACCCATAACAAACAAGAAACCAGGGTGAGAGCATCCGAGTAGTTAGCAGATCGACGAAAGTGCGGCCGAAAGCCCGTTCTCCCTTTAGCAGCGGGGTTTTTGTGGCAGACTTGTACCGACCGAAGAATTCTCTTCTCACTCGTAGAAAACCTGGTTCAAAGTGAAGTTTCAAGTAAACCGCGACGCCCTGAGTGAAGCTGTCTCATTTGTCAGCCGCTTGCTACCTCAGCGTGCTCCAATGCTTATCCTCACCGGAATTCTTATTGAGGCCGATGCTAACGCGCTGCGCCTTTCGGTTTTCGACTACGAGGTTTCTGCTCAGGTTGAGATCGTTGCGAAAGTCGAAGGTTCTGGCCGAGTTCTAGTTTCTGGTCGACTTCTGAACGACATCGCCAGCAAGCTACCAAACGCACCGGTTGAAATCGAACTCGAGGGCAACAAGGTAAACGTTAAGTGTGGAGCGGCTAAGTTCTCACTCGCGACCATGCCAATCGAAACTTACCCACCACTACCCGAGATGCCACCGGTCGCGGGAACCGTTCCAGGTGAAGACTTTCAGCATGCAGTGGCTCAGATTTTGCCAGCTGTTTCAAAAGAAGATGTGACCCCACAACTCAACGGTGTTCTAATCGAGGCTGGCGATAAGGCTCTTACCCTGCTAGCAACCGACCGTTACCGCGTAGCAATGCGTGACGTTTCATGGAAACCTCAGGCGAGCGCAATCGGCAGCACATCACTGGTGCCATCGCGCATCCTCAGTGAAGTAGCCAAAAACTTCAGCCACCAGGGCGACATCCAAATTGGTCTAAATGTCGACAGTGATAAAGAGATCATCGGTTTCTCAGCAAACAACCGCTCGGTTACCACAATCTTGATGAAGGGAACCTTTCCGCCGGTTAAGTCACTATTTCCGGCCGATATCGCAGACTTCGCCATCATCACAACTCAAGACCTAGTCGACTCGGCAAAGCGCGTCGGCTTGGTTCTAGAGAAAGAATCGCCAATCAAATTTGATTTCAAGGATGGTTCGGTGACACTTGACGCAAGTGGCAACGAAACAGCCCAAGCTTCAGAGAGCATCAGTGCCGAGCTTTCTGGCAAAGAAATCGTTGTCTCACTAAAGCCGCAGTTCCTCATTGAGGGTCTAGCCGGTGTTCACAGTGAGTTCGTGAAGATTGCCTTCACACCAAGCAACGATCCAAATAAGCCAGGTCCGGTATTGATCGCAAGTCACGGCTCGAAAGAGAAGACCGACAGCGACACCTATCGTTACCTGCTTCAGCCGAATCTACTAAACCGCTAAGCGGAGTTCGAAAGGTAAGTAAATGCACATTGGTCTCATTGGTCTTGGCAAGATGGGCGGCAACATGCGCTCACGTCTGCGCAAGAACGGCGTCGAAGTCACGGGTTATGCCAGAAGCAAAGACGTCTCAGACGTAGACACTATTCAAGATTTGGTAGCAGCTTTGCCTGCACCACGCACCGTTTGGGTAATGGTTCCACACGGCCAGCCAACCGACGACGTAATCAATGAACTGAAGAAGCACCTAGAGCCCGGTGACCTGATCATCGAGGGCGGTAACTCGCGCTTCAGCGACGACATTCGTCACGCAGAAGAGTTGGCTCCATTGGGAATCGGCTATGTCGACTGTGGTGTTTCGGGTGGTGTCTGGGGTCTAGAAAACGGTTACGGCCTAATGGTCGGTGGCCCAGCCGAGCTAGTCGAGCGCGCCATGCCAATCTTCGACGCACTTCGTCCAGAGGGTAAGCGCGAAGAAGGATTCGTTCACGTCGGCGACACCGGTGCTGGTCACTACGCCAAGATGGTGCACAACGGCATTGAGTACGGCATGATGCAGTCTTTCGCCGAAGGCTATGAGCTTCTAGAGAAGAAGAGCATCATCAAGGATGTTCACGGCACCTTTGCTGCCTGGCAGCGTGGCACCGTGGTTCGTTCATGGTTGCTCGACCTTTTGGTTCGCGCGCTTGAAGAAGACCCGAACCTAGACAACATCAAGGGTTACGTAAACGACTCGGGTGAAGGTCGCTGGACAATCGAAGAGGCAATCGCCGAGGCAGTTCCAATGCCGGCGATCACCGCTTCGCTATTCGCCCGCTTCGCAAGCCGCCAAGAAGACTCACCTGCCATGAAGGCAGTCGCAGCTCTTCGCAACCAGTTCGGTGGCCACGCCGTCGTCAAAAACGACAAGTAAGCCAACCGCGCCAAGAAGTTCTAACGTCTAGGGGCGAGGGTTATGTATGTAAAACATCTGACCCTCGCCTCTTTTCGTAACCACGGCAGCACCGATGTCGCTCTCGAGGCGGGCATCAATCTATTCGTCGGTCGAAACGGCCAGGGTAAAACCAATCTCGTCGAGGCGATCGGCTACCTCAGCACGCTGACCTCACACCGCGTCGCCGGCTACCAAGCACTGATTCAAGCGGGCGAGCCTGCAGCGATCATCCGTGCAATGGTTTGCCATGAAGACCGCGACATTTTGCTTGAGCTCGAGCTGAATCGCGAGGGCAAAAACAAGGCCCGCATGAACAAGGCCGACCTGCCGCGCGTGCGTGACCTGATCGGCGTGATTTCGTCGGTCACCTTCGCACCCGAAGACATCGACATCATTCGCCGCGACCCAACCAATCGTCGCGCATTCATTGACGAGTTAGTGGTGCAGTATCGCCCGCGCATGGCCGGCGTTTATAGCGACTACGAGCGCGTGCTCAAGCAGCGCAACAGTCTGCTCAAATCGGCCAAGATCACCAAGACCACTGGCTCGGCCCTCAGCACCCTCGAGGCCTGGGATGCCTCGCTTGTGCAATACGGCACCGAAATTGTTTCGGCTCGAATCGAAATCGCTCGGATGCTCGAGCCGCACCTATTCGCGGCATACCAGTCGATCGCCACGACCAACAACGAGCCGCGGTTGCTCTATAAGTCGTCGCTGCTCGGCGACAAACTGCCAAACTTTTTTGGCGACGAGAGCGAAGACGACGACCTCGACTATCTCGAAGACAGCGACAAAGACACCATCACCGAACTGTTCCGAGCCAAGCTCGAAAAGGT
>WLFI01000112.1 GCA_009703845.1 Actinomycetota bacterium | reverse complement strand
TGGCTCAGTGGCTAGTGGGCCCTGTTCTTCGGAATCAAGCCGGGAATGTAGCGCCACATCAACAGCCCACCGGCGATGCCGATAACACCAAACGTTGCCATGCCGGTTGCCAGCGAGGTAGCTGCGGTGATTGCCGCTAAAGCAGGTGATGCCGCGGCCACTCCTATGTCGGTGATCAGGCGATACGAGGCGAGGTACTCGTGCCGCGCATCCGTGGGGGCAAGGTCGGCACCCATGGTGAGAATGATTCCGCTACCTAAACCGTTTGCCAGGGCCATGGCGCAAGCGAGGGCTAAAAACGTGAGGCCGTCGGTCGCACTGAAAACGAATAGGTGCAAAATGCCCAGCCCGAGAGTCGGTGGAACGGCCGCCCAGAATCTGCCGTACTTGTCCATGATCTGACCAGATGTGTAAAACAGGGCAAAGTCGAGAATGCCGGCCAACGCGATGTAAAAACTGGTTTCTGCGGGGGTAAGGCCGATGAAGATGGCCCAGAGCGGCAAACCAATCTGTCTCGTGGTTCGAATTGCCCCAAGGATGCTCGCGCCAACCCCGAGCGTTGCCAACGACTTTGCCTCGCGCTTCGCGATGTGCCAAACGCTTGAGGTTCCCGCCTCGGTTGCCGGTTTAATCACATCTTTAGGTGATCTCAAGAGCACAATGGCGGATGCCGCGCAGACGATGCCTGCGAACCAGTACACGCCGTGAACATCGAAGAGGTAGATGATTCCCGAACCGATTAGTGGACCGATGAAAGCGCCAGCCCTGAAGGTGCCACCCAGCATCGAGAGTGCGCGGGCTCGGTAGGTCAACGGAATGTGCTCGGCAAAAAAAGCGTGGCGAGCAAGCGCGAAAATCGCCACTCCGATGCCGAGCAAAAACACGCCGATACCCATGAGCCAGAGGCTGTGGCCGAATGCCACGAGCAAAACGCCCGTTGCACCTAACCCCGAACCAAAAATCATTGCGCGACGTTCACCAATGCGCTCAACCAGGCGGCCAGCCGGAAGGTCGGCGACCAAAATGCCCACCATCAAAAGACCCGCAATCAAACCGGCTGTCGCTAGGTCGGCACCAAGCAGGCTCGCGCTAGCCGGGATTACCGGAAGAAGTGAGTATTCGGCAATCGACATCAAAACCGACGGCACAAACACGGGTACCACCAGCGGCCTCAGGGTCTGCTGAAGGCTCGGGGTTTTGGTCACTAGACCATTATGGTTTAGGGCTGACCTAGACTAGAGGCGCAATGGCAGAACTCGACCTTTCCTCAGAAATCAGCGTCTTACGCGAAACTTTCGCGTCGGTTCGCCAGGTGGTTGACGTGAGCCGATTAACGGCCGAAATTGAGCGGCTTAAGGGCGAAGCATCCGACCCCAATCTCTGGGATGACGCGGCAAAGGCTCAAACCGTAACCTCAAAACTTTCGCGCTCGCAGTCGCAACTCGCCAAACTAACCGACGTCGAGGCTCGCCTTGACGATCTTGAGGTTTTAATCGAGATGGCCAACGCCGAGGCCGACTCAGGGGTTCAGGCTGAGGCAAAAAACGAGCTGGCAAAACTTTCGACCGAGATCGGTGAACTCGAAGTTCAGACACTTCTAAACGGCGAGTATGACTCTCGTGCGGCCGTGATCACCATCAGGGCGGGGGCCGGCGGCGACGATGCTACCGACTTTGCCGAGATGCTGATGCGCATGTACCTGCGTTATGCAGAGAAGCACAAGATGCCGGCTTCGGTGCTAGACATTTCTTACTCGGAGGGGGCTGGCATCAAATCGGCAACCTTCGAGATCGATTACCCTTACGCGTTCGGAACCCTTTCGGTTGAAGCCGGCACCCACCGTCTCGTGCGCATGAGCCCGTTCAACTCGGCAGGCAAACGCCAGACTTCGTTTGCTGCAGTTGAAGTTGTTCCGCTGATCGAGCAGACCGATGTGGTTGAGATTCCAGACGCTGATATTCGCGTTGACGTTTTCAGATCTTCTGGCCCCGGCGGTCAGTCAGTAAACACCACCGACTCAGCCGTGCGCATCACCCACTTGCCAACCGGAATCGTCGTTTCTTGCCAGAACGAGAAGAGCCAAATTCAGAACAAGGCCGCCGCGCTTCGCGTGCTTCAGAGCCGCTTGCTTGAGCAGCGTCGCCGCGAAGAAGAGGCAACCAAGAAGCAGCTTGCGGGTGACGTCAAGGCGTCATGGGGTGAGCAGATGCGTTCATACGTGATGGCTCCCTACCAAATGGTCAAAGACCTTCGCACCGACTACGAAGTGAACAACCCCGGCGCTGTGTTTGACGGCGATATCGACGGGTTTTTGACCGCTGGCATTCGCTGGCGCAAACAGCTCTAACACCGCCACGCCTCCCGACTTTTCGCGCCTCTCGCGCCTAGTCTTTTAGCAACATGATCTCGATTTCAAACGTCACCAAGTCGCACAAGGGCTCACCGCGCCCTGCGCTAGATAATGTTTCGATCGAAATCGACAAGGGTGACTTCGTCTTTTTGGTCGGGGCTTCGGGCTCGGGTAAATCGACGCTACTGCGCCTCATCCTTCGCGAAGATGTGCCGAGCAAGGGTTCTATTCACGTACTCGGCGAAAACCTAGTTGCCTTACCTAGCCGGCGCGTGCCTCAGTTTCGCCGCAAGATCGGCGTAGTTTTTCAAGATTTTCGCCTTCTGCCTGGCAAAACCGTTTTTCAGAACGTTGCTTTCAGCCTCGAGGTAATCGGTAAGTCTTCGGCCTTTATCTCGGATGCTGTTCCCGAGGTTCTCAAGCTCGTCGGTCTCGCCGAAAAGGCCGACCGTCTGCCGGGCGAACTTTCTGGTGGTGAGCAGCAGCGCGTCGCTTTGGCCCGCGCCATTGTCAACAAGCCGGCAATCTTGCTCGCTGACGAGCCAACCGGAAACCTCGACCCGAACACCAGCGCAGACATCGTCAACTTGCTCGAAAAAATCAGCCAGTCGGGAACCACAATCGTCATGGCAACCCACGATGTTGGAATCGTGAACCGCCTCAAGCGTCGCGTAATCGAACTTAAGCACGGAGTTATCGTTCGAGATGACAAAAAGTCGGGTTACGAAACCGCGCTGCCGAACACCGACCAGGTGCAAACCATTGAGCCATCGGGGGAGCAGGCATGAGATTCGGATTCGTTCTGAGTGAAATCGGCCAAGGTCTTCGCCGCAACGTGAGCATGGTTGTTTCGATCATCCTCGTTACCTTCTTGTCGCTCACCTTTGTGGGCACCGCTGGGCTGCTGCAGGCTCAAATCGGGCAGATGAAGAATTACTGGTACGACCGCGCTCAGGTTGCGATTTACCTTTGCACCGAAACCAGCCCGGGCGACGCTTGCCCGCAGGGTGAAGCCTCGGCAGACGTCAAGAGCACAGTTGAGGCGAGCCTCAAAGACGAGGCGTTGGCAGCCTTCGTCGACAAGTTCTACTTCGAAGACCACCAAGCCGCCTTCGACAAATTTCAAGAGCAGTTCGCCGGCAACTCGGTTGCCAAGTACGTAAAGGCAGAGCAGCTGAACGAAACCTTCTGGGTCAAAGTTAAAGACCCAGAGAAGAGCGCCGTAATCGTCGAGTCATTTACTGGCGTCGCCGGCGTCGAAGAGGTTCGAGACCAGCGTTCTTACCTCGACCAAATCTTCAACATTCTCAACGCCGCATCCATCGCCGCCGTGGGAATCGCATCAATCATGCTCGCATCATCGGTGCTACTAATCTCAACAACCATTCGCCTCAGTGCGTTCTCGCGCCGCCGCGAAATCGGCATCATGCGACTGGTTGGTGCCAGCAATTTCTACATCCAGCTACCGTTCATTCTCGAAGGTGTAGTCGCCGCAACCGTGGGCAGCCTTTTGGCCGGTGGCGCGGTGATCGCGATTGTTCAGTTCTTCGTTCAGGGTTACCTCGCGACATCCATGCCGCTGACCTCATTCGTTGGTCTAGAGGATGC
>WLFI01000111.1 GCA_009703845.1 Actinomycetota bacterium | reverse complement strand
CCATCCGAGGCATTTGAACTTCTCAAGAAGTGGCTCTACGAGCTTCCAGAAGAGGCCGCCGCCAAGGCTGCCGTCAAGGGTTCGGTTGCTGTTCGCGGCAAGTCGAAGGCTGTTCCAATCACCACCGACTACAAGGTTGGCGAAAGCATCATGATCAAGGACGGCTCGTTCGCGGGTCTTCCGGGCACCATCTCAGAGATCAAGCCAGAGAGCGGCAAGCTCACTGTTCTGGTCTCACTGTTCGAGCGCGAGACTCCTGTAGAGCTCGGCTTCGACCAGGTTGGCGCACTTAACTAGTTTTCACAGAGTTCCAAAAACAAACCAAAGGAATAACAAATGGCACCGAAGAAAAAGATCACTGGAATGATCAAGCTTCAGATCCAAGCGGGCGCTGCTAACCCAGCTCCACCGATTGGTCCTGCACTTGGTCAGCACGGTGTAAACATCATGGAGTTCTGCACCGCGTACAACAACGCGACTGCAGACCAGCGCGGAAACGTAATCCCGGTTGAAATCACCGTTTACGAAGACCGTTCGTTCACCTTCGTTCTGAAGACCCCACCAGCAGCTGAGCTAATCAAGAAGGCTGCCGGCGTCGCAAAGGGCTCGTCAACCCCACACACCGTGAAGGTTGCCAAGCTATCTCGCGAGCAGGTTCTAAAGATCGCAGAGCAGAAGATGTCTGACCTCAACGCAAACGACGTAGAGGCCGCTGCAAAGATCATCGCCGGAACCGCCCGCAGCATGGGCATCACCGTCGAGGCTTAAGACACACCCAACCAATAGTCGTGGGAGGGGCAGCGCGCCCCGTTCAACCACAACTGTGACCTAACAAAGAAAAGGAATAACAGCATGCCAAAGCGCAGCAAGGCCTACCTGGCCGCAGCAGCAAAAATCGAAGAGGGTCGTTTCTACACCCCTGCCGAAGCAGTAACCCTGGTCAAAGAGACCACCACCAGCAGCAAGTTCGACGCAACCGTTGAGGTTGCCATCAAGCTTGGTGTAGACCCTCGCAAGGCCGACCAGATGATCCGCGGAACCGTATCGCTTCCGCACGGAACTGGTAAGACCGCCCGCGTAATCGTGTTTGCTACAGGTGCCGCAGCAGACGCAGCCCGCGAGGCCGGAGCCGACGAAGTCGGTGGCGACGAGCTAATCGAGAAGGTTGCAGCCGGTTGGGTTGACTTCGACTCAGCAGTTTCGACCCCAGAGCTTATGGGTAAGGTCGGTCGTCTAGGTAAGGTGCTTGGTCCTCGTAACCTAATGCCAAACCCTAAGACCGGAACCGTTACCCCAGACGTAGCGAAGGCTGTTACCGACATCAAGGGCGGAAAGATTGAGTTCCGCGTTGACAAGCAGGCCAACCTTCACTTCATCATCGGTAAGGCTTCGTTCACCAAAGAGCAGCTAGGCGACAACCTAGGTGTAGCACTTGACGAAATTCTTCGCCTCAAGCCTTCGTCTTCGAAGGGCCGCTACCTAATCAAGGCAGCCGTTGCAACCACGTTCGGTCCTGGCATCTTGCTAGACACCAACGTCACCAAGGTCGAGTTCTAAACTCACAAAACTCAATGTTGAGAGGATCGGGGCGGTAAGCCCCGGTCCTTTCTTCATCCTCAAGACAACTTTCGTTGGTTTTGAGGTGCTATAAATGGATGCGCCCGCAGGGGTGCGACCTAACCGAAGTAAACGAGGCGAAAGCCATAAAAGTAAGGCGGGATATTGTCACAACACGCGTTTGGCGCAGCAACACTGCTAGATACAAAAGATCCAATGGGATTGCGCAGTAGCGCACCTCTACTAGACGCGTGGATTCGTGACATGGAGACCGACCGGTCGCCATTCCAGATTCCCGGACACAAGGGCCGCACCGACCTCACTGGTGCCATCGTCGATGGTGACATTCCGGTTCTACCCGGCAACCACCCACATCGCATTTCTCCAAGCCTCATTCTCGAAGCCGAAGCGCTAGCCGCCGAGCTTTGGGGTGCCGACCTGTGCCGTTTCGGCGTGAACGGGTCGAGCGGTTCAAACCACGCGGCCGTGATGGCAGTGGCTGGTCCCGGCGACAAGGTCATCGTTTCTCGAACCCTGCACAAGTCGGTGCTTGTGGGCCTGGTCTACGCCGGCGTTGTGCCAATCTGGGTGCGCCCAGAAATCAACCCCGAGACGGGATTGCCTGAGTATCTGCCGAGTTCGCGTTTGGCCGAGACTTTGGCGCAGCATCCAGATGCCAAAGCCGTGTTCATCGGTGAGCCAAGTTATGTGGGCACAATGTCGAACATTCCGCGCCTGGCACAGGTTGCGCACGAGCACGGCATTCCCTTGGTGGTCGACGCCGCTTGGGCCGCGCACTTCGGTTTTCACCCGGCGCTGCCGAACCACCCGCTTGCCGAGGGTGCCGACATTGTCGTGACCTCTGCCCACAAAACTTTGCCGAGCTATTCGCAAGCTTCGTTCGTGCTGGTGCGCGGTGAATATGTCGACCTGCCGCGCTTCAACAAGGTGTTCGACTCGACTCAGACCACATCGATGTCAGGCCGCATTTTGGCTTCGATCGATGCCGCGCGTGCGCTGCTTGCTCGCCACGGCGAAGAGCTCATTGACCCGATCATCGCCGCCACCGGTCGCGGTCGCGCTCGTTTGCGCGAGGCCGGCATCGGCGTCATCGACGGTCAATACATAGACCCGCTCAAGCTGGTGATTCTGCTTTCGACCGTTGGTGCCGATGGCAACCTGGTTGAGGCCGAGCTGCTGGCAGCCAACATCGACCTCGAGATGGCTAACCGCGACGTGATCATTCCGATGATTACCTTTGCCGACACCCCAGACCGCATCGACGACCTAATCGACCGAATCATCAAGATAGTGGATGCTCACCGCGGCGAACTTCGCCCCATCAAGACTGCCGCCGCGTTCTCGATCGCGCCCGAGGTTGTGGTGACTCCGCGTGAGGCTTTCTTCAGCGACTACGAGGTTGTGCCGGCTGCCGAGGCGGTTGGCCGAGTCTCGGTCGAGATGATTTGCCCTTACCCGCCAGGGGTTCCGGTGCTTTCACCGGGGGAGCGCATTACCGAAGAGGCTCTGAACGCACTGTTCGAGGCCCGCGATGCTGGCACGCGAATCGCTTATGTTGCCGACCGCACGCTTGCCACGCTGAAGGTTATGCCGCTTTAGTTATAGAGATTTCCGCTAAGCGGCTTTGCCAGCTTTGCGGGATCGCTTGCCTGAATTAGAGTCTCCAGTTTTGCCTCTACCGCTGCTCTCAAATTCTTTGGCATTCGTGCCAGACCCTTTGTTGCCGGTTTGCTCAAGTTCAAGTGCCAAGTCACGTGCGTCGAGTTCTTTCATTACTGTGTCAAAGTCAAACCACTCTTCTCTTCCTTCAAAGGCAAGGCGTGCGCGGTAAGCAAGAACAGCCTCTTGCGCCCAAAGTTCGTCTTCGAGATCGTCGATTGCATCAACCAGTAGCTTCTTGATGAAGTACGTCTTGGTGCGGCCCGTCTTTTGGGCAAGCGCGGTGATGCGGTTGTTGAGCTCGTCATCGATTCGCAGGGTTAACATGGCCATAATCTTCTCCTGTATTACATGTAATACACACAGGGTAAAGCGAATCTGTGCATAAGGCAAGATTCGTTTCAGCCGACACGCGCCGACCAGGCCAGCCGAGGTTAGTCTTCGGCCACCATGGAGGCGCAGCGTTGCGCGTCTTCGATGCGATCATCCAGCAGGTAGTTTGCCATCGCCTTATTGGCCAGGTTCTTGGCTTTCACCTTGTTACCTTCGGCCATCAGCATTACGGCGCGGGCTTCTTGCGACTGAGCCTTGAAGTGCTTGGTCAGCTGTTCGCTCGGTGCCGACTTGATGGCGTTCACGTAGCGGTTCGCCACTTCAACGTCACCCAGGCGGGCGTAGTGCAGGGCGAGTTCGCCGGCAGCCATCCAGAACTCTAGGCGACCGTAGTTGAGCGGGTTGCT
>WLFI01000110.1 GCA_009703845.1 Actinomycetota bacterium | reverse complement strand
TGCGCAGCATCCGTGGGGTCATTTTTGCTGGGATGCTCGCGCTATGCATAACCGCATTCACCTTGCCCGCGCTCGCCGAGGTCATTGGGTTTGCGCAGCTTGAGTTTGCGCAACTGTGGCCGGTTTTGGTTCTTGCGGTCGCGGCCAACTCCACTATTTCAATCGTCCACAAGGCTTCATCTCTCTTGCGCAAATGAGTGATTGCGCTAATCTAAGAGCAACTAATTGGGGGTACAAAATGTTCAAAACTCTTCGTTCCGTAACGGCAATTCTGCTCTCGTTGATTCTGCTCGCAATACCGACACAGCCAGCGTCGGCTGAGGTGGCCGACAGTCTCACCTATGTCGAGTTCTACGATTCACCACTCGGAAAAGAACTCGCCGCACTAGAAGCTGCAAATCAGCAAAGATTTCAATCTGCAACTGCCATCGAAGTTGTGACCACGAGCCGGGCAGAGTTCTTGGGTCAGTTTTCTGAAGCTCGAATCGAGATGTTGCTCGCTGAAAAATCAGCTCGGTTGCGTGAATACGAGGTCACTGTTCAGGGTGAAAACCTGATTGAAGAGATGGGAAAGGTAAACGGAAAATACTATGTTGCGTTGCCGCCAGCCTCTGACCTACCGACCCTAAAAAACTTTGACGCAGCGATGAGTCGCCTCAAGAAATCCAAACAAGCTTGGATGGTCGTCGATGACGTTTCATTTGATATTTCAACTCCAGACCTCGAAAAGTCAACATTCTTCAACGTGATTTCAGACCCGACGCAAATGGGCGAAGAAATGTTGAATCAGGCGCGCTTCGGGGCGATAACCAAGAGTGCTTCGCCAGAGAACGAAGAGCTTATCGACTATAAATACTCGCTAACCATCCAAAGCCCTCAGCTGCCGACGCAGGTTCTTATGACCCAGACCTTCAACGCGGCCGGCGAGCTCATCAGCCAGAAGATGAACCTCGACCTTCTTGGAATCTCGTCGACCACAACGATCACCTACAAAATCACAACGATTGACAAGATCGTGACTCCATTGAGCACGAACTTGGTGTCGTTGGCGGCTCTAAAGAAAGCTAGCCACCAAATCTCAGCAGAAAAACTGTTGAGCGCGAAGGTGAAGGCTTTGTCTTCTAAGGCAACTGCTCTGGCTAAATCGGCAAAAAAGACACTGACTTCGAAACATCTAGTTGATGGAGCTAAAGCACTCAAGTACACCGTGACGAGCATCAAAAACGGCGTTCGCCTCTCTGCGAAGTATCTAGGCGTTGAGGGTCGCATGTGCCTCGTGGCTACTAAGGGTAAAGTCGTAGCGACTGCTTGCTCTTAGGCCTAGAAGGCACCAAGCGCTACTGCGCGCAGTCGACCACCCAATCGAGACCAAGGGCAACTAGCGCGCGGTCAGCGGTGAAAAAGACTGTGTCTTGCTTGGCCCCCGCCTGAGCCAGAATCATTCGGTCGAACGGGTCATGGCGAACTAGCGACGGAAATCGGCTCAGTGAAGCCGCGGACTCCAGGCCAAAGGCTTCAATCTTTATGCCCTGGTTCAAAAAAAGGTCTGCAAAATCTTTCGGTAACGCTAACTTGCCGATACCGGCCTTTATCTCCAACTCGGCGATGCTCAAAGACGACATCACGGTTTCGCTGCTCGAGTTCAGCCATTTCAGCGTTCCAGAGTTCAGACGCGAGTCTCCCTTGGCGAGCCAAAGAGCCACCTGTGTGTCGATAAATGCTCGCCTCGCCATTGCCTAACCCTTGAAAAGGTCGTTGAACTCGCGGTCTAGGCGACTCCAAGTTGCGTCATCCCATGCGGCAAAAACATCATTGCCAAACCCCGGCACAATCTCTTGCTGAACCTCGTCAACCTTCACCAAGCGCATCACTGGCTTGCCCGCGCGCGCGATTACGATCTCTTCGCCGGCTTCGACGGCTTCGGCGAGCTTAGAAAAATGGGTTTTCGCTTCGTGCATGTTTACTTGTCGTGCCATGTGCTCAGATTAGCGTAGTTAGTCTACTTAGTCCACTAATTTCACTCGGATGCGCCGACTAAACTCGTATGAGGTTGCCGGTGATTTCGATCACTGACTCCAAGGAGAATTCGCCTAGTGGCCTATGGCGCGCGCTTGGAAAGCGCGTTGAGTGAAAGCTCTCGGGGGTTCGAATCCCCCATTCTCCGCAGAAATGACAACGACCCCTTGTGGGTCGTTTTTCATTTCTGGGGTTGGGGCATGAGAACCGGGTTCGCTGGGGCCCCATCGGCGTCGCGAAGCGGCGACTTTGGGGGCCATTCTCCGCACTCCCCCACCAAACCGCTAGGGTGAACCCATGGATGCAGTCAAACTTCTTCTTGCCCTTCACGTAGCGGCAGGGTCTGTGGCTCTTCTGGCTGCGTTTGCCGCCATTTCTCTAAAGAAGGGTTCACCCAAGCACAACTTGGTAGGACGCGTCTATTTCTGGGCAATGATGGCCGTTGCTCTGACCGCAATACCAGTGTCGATAGCTAGGCCGAACCTCATGCTGTTCTTCGTAGCGCTTTTCTCGTCATACATGGCGTATGCCGGTTGGCGCTTCGGGCGAAACAGCCGCTACATCATGAATCGCCCACCGGTAATCGAGTGGGGAATGCTCGTGGTTGGCGTCGCTATGGTTACAACCGGACTAATCGAGGTGTTAACGGTTTCACCGATGGGTTGGGTGTTGGTGGCTTTTGGCTCAATCGGCACTCAGTTCGCAGTTCAAGACATTCGCGGTTGGGGCAAAACTGAAGAGTTCGCCAAGCGAATCTCAAACCACTTGACGCACATGCTCGGCGGTACCATCGCCACAATCACAGCGGTCCTCGTGCAACAGGTTGTTCCTCGTTTGGGTGAGGGCAACCCATACGCCGTGGCCGTTTGGTTAGCCCCGACGATAATCATCACTCCAATGATTGCGGTTTGGGCTACACAAGTTCAAAAGACCAAACAACTTCGGCTTTTCGGCACCACGCGAAAAAAGTGACAAGGAGCAGTCGATGAAATACCCCATGCCGGCAGGCGCAGCCCAACCTCAAGAACACATGCGCTCGGATGGTCGAACCATCAGTTACTTAGATAACGGGGTCTCATCCCCCAAAGCCCTACTGTTGCACCACGGCACTCCAGGCGCAGCCGGCCTTTGGCAGAACGTTTTAGATGACGCCAAGGCAAGAGGAATTCGCGCCATCGCGTACACGAAAGCCGGTTACCAAGGCAGCGACCCAGCTCAATGGTCGAGCGTGGCCGAGGCTGCTTCTGATTTCAACGAGCTCGTCGATCACCTCGGCATCGATGAATTTGTCTCGCTCGGATGGTCTGGAGGCGGCCCATACGCGCTCGCTTCAAGTTTTTCGGCGAAGTGCAAGGGCGTCGAACTAGTGGCAGCCGTCGCCCCGTATTTTGAGATGGGTGCAGACTTCTTAATTGGCCAGGCCGAAACCGAAACAATCGAAACTCTAGACAACTGGGCTCGCAGTCGCGAAAACGCGTTAGCGGCGGCCAAAAAAGACATGGAAAACATCGAAACCGAGTGGTCGGCTGAGACCTGGCAGGCAGGCGCTGAAGCCCGTCCAAATTACGCGCAATTCGCCACCGCCTATCTCAAGTTCAACGCCCACGCTCTGCCTGCGATTCTCAACTCGGTGGTACCCGACGTCACCGGGTATGCGGCCGACACATTTTTAGTTATGAATGACTGGGGCTTCAGAGTGAGTGAGGTTGTTAAACCAACAACGATTTGGAGTGGCTCACTCGATAAGCCTTGCCCGCCAAACCATGGCAAATGGCAACACTCGCAAATTAGAGGTTCAGACTGGAGACTGCTTGACGGTCAGGGCCACATGAGCATCATGGTCGAAGCGCAAACCGAAATTCTTGACAGTGCGATTGCGAAGTTGAACTCTTGAGCGTGCATCCGAGCCAAGAAAACATCGAGTGGATGCTCGACAGCGACCCTGCGCTGAAGTGGCAGGTTGAGCGA
>WLFI01000011.1 GCA_009703845.1 Actinomycetota bacterium | reverse complement strand
GCTTTTAGCAAACTGTAAGCCTTGGCGCGCTGTGAAGGGTGAGCTGCGACCTTTTCACTTTGAAACCAGTTGTCTACTTGTTGTGTTGAGATTTCGCTAATCGGCTTGTTAGCAAGGCTTGCCAGGGGCGCGCGCAAATACGATTCGTAACATTCGATTGTCTTCGGTGCGAGTGGCTTGCCGTTTCTGGTTTGCGTGCCGGCATATTGTTTGGCAGCTTCGCTCAGGGTCATAGCTTTGCCTGTGGCTTTTGATTCGTTGAGCTGGGCAATGCTGTGGAAATCCCATTCTGCGCGGTCATAGCTGCCCAGGAGCTCGTTCAGTTTTATTTCAGCTAGTCGCTTGGTTCGGTGCGTGCCGAACGATTTTTGTTTGCGTGTGCCTGGTTCGGTGATTCGAACTTGCCAGCTGCCGCTCTTGACTTGGCGAACAGATCCTTTGCAAGAATCTTGTCTGTGTTGCCTTGGTTTTGGGTTCACTTCGTGCCTACTCCGTGCCTACTTTATTTGTTGCTCTTAGTGCTCTAATGATATTTGTAGGCACAGACATTTAGCTGCGACCCAGTAAACAACTGGGCTCTAGGGGCTGCACAACAGTATTGGCGCGGCACACACTTTGAGGCATTTACTGATTCGATCCCAGTATCGACCACCAACATACCTTGGCGTAATGCCATGGTATTTTTTTTATCCTGGGAAAGTCGGCTTCAGAGTTCGTTAGAGCTGGGTACCAACCAGCGAGCCGATTGCGTATGTAATGCCCATTGTCAGTAGCGATACAAATAGGTTTCTCACTATCGCTCGCATTGGTTTTGCCCCGCCCAGCTTTGCGCCGATCCATCCGGTTAAACCAAGCGAGAGCACTGTGGCGATGATGGTTACCTGTATGCGCAAATCGAGCCATGGGCCCGTGACCGCGACAAGCGGCAACATGCCACCCAGAGCAAAGGCAATAAATGACGACACCGCTGCTTGTGTTGGGGATACGTGGTTTTCAGAGTCGATACCAAATTCTGCCTCTGCGTGCGCCTTGAGCGCGTCCTTGGCGGTTAGTTCTTTGGCGACTGCGGCTGCGGTATCGGGGGAGAGACCCTTTTCTTCGTAGAACCAGGTAAGTTCGCGCAATTCCAACTCTGGATTTGCGGCGAGTTCTTCTCGCTCTATTGCCAGTGCGGCCTTTTCGCTGTCTTTTTGCGCACTAACGGAGGCATACTCGCCACCCGCCATTGAAATTGAGCCGGCAACCACGGCCGCAACACCTGCGATCAAAATTGCAGCTGAGTCGGTGGTGGCACCAGCGACGCCTAGTACAAGGCCAGAGGTGCTCATGATTCCATCGTTGGCACCCAAGACTCCGGCTCGGAGCCAGTTCAGTCGAGCCGCCATCGCTGTTCGCTGAAATTCTTGTTTGGCAAAAAGCGCAACATCTTGGTTGCTGATTTCAGGTTCTGATGCAGACATGTCACTACTCAATCGCAAGTTACCTCATCTGCCTAGCAAGGCACGCCTAACCTGCCGATTAGTATTGAGGTCTTAGCGAAGTTAAAGGGCAAATGATGGCAATTTCAGTCACGTGTGATGGTTCTACCCTCGACGTTGAATCAGGCGCTACCGGTTTCGACCTATTTGCTTCTAAAACTGTGGTCGCAATGTTTGTAAACGGCGACTTGAAAGACCTTGCACACGCTGTTGCCGAGGGCGACATCGTTCGATCAGTTGAGATCTCATCACCTGATGGTCTCGCCATATTGCGACACTCGACCGCCCACGTGCTAGCCCAGGCCGTTCAGAGCATAAATCCCGAAGCCAAATTGGGCATCGGCCCGCCAATCAAAGACGGTTTCTATTACGACTTCGATGTAGTCGACGCTTTTACCCCAGAAGACCTAAAAGCTCTCGAGAAGGCCATGGAACGCATCATCCGTTCTGGGCAACGCTTTGTTCGTCGTGTCACCAATGAGGCGGATGCTGCAGCTCAGCTCTCTGGCGAACCATACAAACTAGAACTGATTTCGCTCAAGGGTTCAGATTTAGGTGAAGGCGCGGCTGAGGTCGGAGCGGGCGAACTCACCATTTATGACAACGTCGACCCTCAATCTGGCGATGTGGTCTGGTTTGACCTCTGTCGCGGGCCACATCTGCCCAACACTAGGATGATCGGCAACGGCTTTGCACTCATGCGAACCGCCGCCGCATACTGGCGCGGGTCTGAGAAGAACAAACAGTTGCAGCGGATTTACGGCACTGCCTGGCCTTCTAAAGACGAACTCCGCGCACATCAGCACCAGCTCGAAGAAGCAGCTAAACGCGATCACCGCAGGCTGGGCGCTGAACTTGATTTGTTTTCGTTCCCCGAAGAAATTGGTTCGGGTCTGGCTGTATTTCATCCCAAGGGCGGCATCATCCGTCGCACCATGGAGGATTACAGCCGCAAACGCCACGAAGAGTCGGGGTACGAGTTCGTCTACACTCCGCACATCACCAAGGGCGGTCTTTTTGAGACATCCGGCCACTTGCAGTGGTATTCAGAGGGCATGTTCCCACCGATTCGAATCGATGAAGAAGTCGATGAAAACGGAGTGATCCGCAAGCAGGGCCAGGACTACTACCTAAAGCCAATGAACTGCCCGTACCACAACCTGATTTTCAAGTCGCAGGCTCGTTCTTACCGTGACCTTCCGTTGCGCCTCTTTGAATTCGGAACCGTATATCGCTATGAGAAGAGCGGTGTGCTACACGGCTTGACTCGTGCACGTGGCTTTGCGCAGGATGACGCTCATCTCTACGTGACGCTTCAAGACATGGAGAAAGAACTCACCGATGTTCTGAACTTCATTCTTGGCTTGCTGCGCGATTATGGCCTAGACGATTTCTATCTAGAACTGTCGACCAAAGAAGATGGCAACCCGAAGTTCGTCGGTGACCCAGATATTTGGAAGCTCGCTACCGCAACCCTTGAGCGCGTGGCTACTGCCTCTGGCCTCGAGTTAGTTCCAGATCCGGGAGGCGCCGCTTTCTACGGGCCGAAAATTTCTGTTCAGGCCAGAGACGCCATCGGGCGAACCTGGCAGATGTCTACCGTTCAGCTCGACTTCAATCTGCCTGAGCGTTTCGATCTCGAGTACACGGCAGCTGACGGCACTAAGCAGCGCCCTGTCATGATTCACCGTGCATTGTTCGGTTCGATTGAGCGTTTCTTCGGTGTGCTGACCGAGCACTATGCAGGAATCTTCCCGCCGTGGCTGGCCCCGGTTCAGGTGGTTGGAATTCCAGTGGCTGACGAGTTCAACGAATACCTAGGTGAGGTCATCGATCGACTTCGGGCACAGGGCGTTCGCGCGCAACTCGACATTTCAGATGACCGCTTCCCAAAGAAGATCAGAACGCACACCAAAGACAAGGTTCCGTTCATGCTTATCGCTGGCGGCGAAGACAGGGATGCTAACGCGGTGTCTTTCCGTTTCCGCGATGGTTCGCAAGATAACAGCGTGAATATCGACGACGCAGTTGAGAAAATCCTCAGCGCGATTCGCGACAAGGCGCAGGTGTAGTGTCTGAGAATCCTGAGGATGCGGCCGATTTTGCAGCCGTTCCCGACGCTTTCCAAAGGCTCTGGACTCCTCACCGATTGGTTTACATTCAGCAAGGTCAGCAACCTGCCGAAAACGCATGCCCTTTTTGTCTAGCGCCATCGCTAAGCGATGAACAGTCTTTGATTGTAAAAAGAGGTGCGCACGCCTTTGTTCTATTGAATCTCTTCCCTTACAACTCTGGACACCTACTGGTTTGCCCTTATCGCCATGTCGACACCTATGACAAAGCCTCAAGTGAAGAGGTAGCCGAAATAGCTCTGTTGACGCAGCAAGCGATGACGGCACTGCAAAACAGCTCAGGAAACCAAGGTTTCAACATCGGAATGAACCAGGGAGAAGTTGCAGGCGCTGGAATTGCTGCTCACTTGCATCAGCACGTGGTTCCAAGATGGGCAAACGATGCCAACTTCTTTCCGATCATCGCGCAAACCAAAGCGCTGCCAAAATTGCTTGGCGAAGTGAGAAACGAGATTGCTGCGGCCTGGCCGTCTGGCTAACGCAACTTTTCGACTTTTTCCGCCATCCGATTTCGTCAACCAAAAACGCCAAGTTACACTTGGACACATGAGCGAATCTCAGAACAACAACGTAGCCACCACACGCGTAAAGCGCGGACTAGCCGAAATGCTAAAGGGTGGCGTAATCATGGACGTCGTCAACGTTGAGCAGGCAAAAATTGCTGAAGACGCGGGCGCAGTAGCCGTCATGGCCCTAGAGCGTGTTCCAGCCGACATCCGCGCACAGGGTGGCGTGGCGCGCATGAGTGACCCTGACATGATCGACGAGATTATCAACGCTGTCTCGATCCCGGTGATGGCGAAGGCACGCATCGGCCACTTCGTTGAAGCTCAAATTCTGGAAGCACTCAACGTTGACTACATCGACGAGTCAGAAGTTCTTTCACCTGCCGACTACGTGAACCACATCGACAAGTGGAACTTCAAGGTTCCTTTCGTTTGCGGAGCAACCAATCTGGGCGAGGCGCTTCGACGCATCACCGAGGGCGCTGCCATGATTCGTTCAAAGGGCGAAGCCGGTACCGGTGACGTTTCAGAAGCAACGAAGCACATTCGCACCATCGGTGGAGAGATCCGCGCGCTGGCAGCAAAGACCAACGACGAACTTTACGTTGCGGCGAAAGAACTTCAAGCTCCTTATGACCTAGTAGTTGAAGTGGCACGCTCGGGAAAGCTTCCAGTCGTCATGTTCACCGCCGGCGGAGTGGCAACTCCTGCAGACGCTGCGATGATGATGCAGCTTGGCGCAGACGGCGTATTCGTAGGTTCGGGAATCTTCAAGTCAGGCGACCCGGTTGCACGCGCAAAGGCCGTTGTGAAGGCTGTAACTTTCTACAACGACCCGAGCGTTTTGGCAAGCGTGTCACGCGGTCTAGGCGAAGCCATGGTGGGTATCAACGTCAACGACATTCCGGCACCACACCGCTTGGCCGACCGCGGCTGGTAAATGAAAACAATCGGCGTTCTCGCCTTTCAAGGGGATGTTCGTGAACACCTCGCGTCTGTAGAAGCCGCTGGCGCGAAGTCGATCGAAGTAAGAACGGCAGCCGAGCTCGCGTCAATAGATGGGCTAATTCTCCCCGGCGGAGAGTCCACCACTATTAGCAAACTCGCCAGAATCTTCGAATTATTCGATCCACTCAAATCTGCCATAGCTAATGGGATGCCGACTTTTGGCACCTGTGCGGGCCTAATCCTTCTAGCTGACCGCATCCTCGACGGCATTGAGGGTCAAGAAACTTTTGGTGGACTCGACGTCACTGTGCGGCGAAACGCATTTGGACACCAGACCGAGTCATTCGAAACAAATCTGGCGTTCAAAGGCATTGAAGGTCCAGATATGGTCGCGGCGTTCATTCGTGCACCAATCATCGAGCAAGTTGGCGTAGAGGCAGAAGTGTTGGCTACTTTGAGCACGGGTGCCGTAGTGGCGGTTCGACAGAATTCAATTTTGGGTATCAGCTTTCATCCCGAGGTCACCGACGAGAACCGGGTGCACCGATTCTTCATAGACTCGATGGTGAGCGCCTAAGTTCAAGGTCAAGTTGAGTTAGTAGACTTACAGCGAAACTTGAAATCACTGGGAGATTCGCATGTCTGGTCACTCCAAATGGGCCACAACTAAGCACAAGAAGGCCGTCATCGATGGTCGCCGTGCAAAACTTTTCGCAAAACTGATTAAGAACATTGAAGTTGCTGCGCGACTTGGAGGTGCCGATCTAGACGGCAACCCAACCCTTTATGACGCAGTTCAAAAGGGCAGAAAGTCCTCTCTTCCCAATGACAACATTGATCGCGCCATCAAGCGTGGCTCGGGTGTCGGGGCAGATTCGGTCGAATATCTAAACATCATGTATGAGGCTTATGGGCCAAACGGTGTTGCGCTAATGATTGAGTGTCTGACCGACAATAAGAACCGCGCTGCCGCCGATGTGCGCCTCGCCTTGAGCCGCAACGGTGGAACACTTGCGGACCCAGGGTCAGTTGCATACCAGTTCGCACGCAAGGGTGTAATCGTGGTCCCGGCCGAGAACACGACTGAGGATGCCGTTCTTGAAGCGGTTCTTGAGTTCGCGGTTGACAACGTTGAAGACCGTGGCGAGCAAATCGTCGTTACGACCGACCCTAGTGAAATGGTCTCTGTTCGCTTGGCGTTGCAAAACGCGGGTATCGATTACGAGAGTGCCGACGTCGAGTTTGTAGCATCGATGGATGTTCAGGTTGACGCTGAAACCGCACGCAAAGTCATCAAGATGATCGATTCACTTGAAGACTCCGATGAGGTTCAAAACGTTTACAGCAACTTCGACATGTCAGCCGAAGTCATGGCAGAGCTAGAAAACGACTAAGTGACTGTAATTCTTGGGGTTGACCCGGGTCTTACCCGCTGCGGCATCGGTGTAATCAACAAGGATGCTGGGCGCAAGCTTTCACTTCTGCATGTCAGCGTTGCCACCACGAGCGCGGATACTGATTTGGTTGACCGTATCGGTCACCTTGGTAGTGAGTTAGAGTCGGCCATCGAGCTTTACAAACCAGATCTCATAGCCATTGAACGAGTTTTCGCGCAAGCCAACCTTCGTTCGGTAATGGGAGTCGCTCAAATCAGCGGAGTGCTTCTGATGCTGGCCAGTCGCAAGAACATCCCCGTGGTCTTTCACACACCTTCTGAGGTGAAGTCGGCAGTAACCGGTAACGGTCGTGCCGAGAAAGCACAGGTCGGAAACATGGTTGCAAAGATATTGGGGCTCACCGATGTGCCGAGGCCCGCCGACGCGGCCGACGCTTTGGCCATCGCTATAACGGCAGCCTGGAAGAATTTCGAGACACCTCCGGCCGGTCAGGTTTTGACTCCTGCGCAAAAAGCCTGGGCAAAGGCACAAGGCGTGGCTAGTCAAGTCAAACAGCGCAAGAAGTAGGCTGTTCTAGTGATCGCAACTATTTCTGGCCAAGTGCAATCGACGCAGGCAAACTCGCTCGTTGTAGATTGCGCTGGCGTGGGATACCTGTTGCACGTGACACCTCAGACCTCAACCAACGCCAAAGTTGGTCAATCGATTCAGCTACACACGCGGTTAATCGTTCGAGAAGATTCCATGACACTTTATGGCTTTGACGATTCAGAGTCTGCTGAGCTATTCGATGCGGTTACGGGCGTATCTGGTATTGGACCGAAATCTGGTTTGGCCATAATCGCTGCGCTCACAAGCGAGCAAATAGGCGCCGCCGTCGACAGCGAAGATGATGGGGTCTTTCGATCCGTACCCGGAATTGGTCCTAAAACCGCAAAGCTACTGGTAGTCAGCCTGGCCGGAAGAATTCGCTCAACCGGCTCAGCTAGAGGTTCTAGCGTTTCAGAAGAGCTAGTCTCGGCCCTGGTCGGCCTTGGTTACAGTGAAAAAGTAGCTGCCACAGCAATAAAAGAAGCACTGACTATGACGCAAGAGAAACCAGCGGCTCTGCGACTCGCTCTAGCCATCATCTCGGGAAAGCCTTAGTGGTTTCATGCCTAACCCAGATGAGCAGTTTGAATCCGATTTCGACACCGCCTTTGAGGCGTCACTTAGACCGCAATCGCTAGATGAATTCGTCGGTCAAGACTCGGTTCGCGGTCAAATCTCGCTTTTGGTTCAGGCTGCCAAGTTGCAGAATCGAGCTCCAGAGCACATTCTGCTAGCTGGCCCTCCAGGCCTCGGAAAAACCACTCTTTCGATGATCATTGCGGGGGAGCGCGGTGTACCTCTTCGATTGACGAGCGGTCCGACCATCCAGCATGCAGGTGACCTGGCCAGTATTCTCACATCGCTGACGCCAAACGAGGTTTTGTTCATAGACGAAATCCACAGAATGTCGCGAGCAGCTGAAGAAATGCTCTATTTGGCTATGGAAGATTTTCGAGTCGATGTGATGGTTGGCAAGGGAGCAGGGGCCAACTCCATCTCGCTTGACATTGCCCCATTCACTCTTGTTGGTGCTACGACAAGATCTGGCATGCTGCCGAACCCGCTTCGGGATCGCTTCGGTTTCACGGCGCACCTCGATTTCTATGAACCATCGGAGCTGCTTCAGATTGTCGTGAAGTCGGCAAAGAAATTGGATGTTCAACTCGACGGTTTGGCCGCCGCAGAGATCGCCTCAAGATCTAGGGGGACACCTCGAATTGCCAACCGCTTATTGAAGCGCGTGCGCGATTATGCACTTGTGCATAATCACCGTTCCGTGGGGCTTCAAGTTGCACAGGAAGCACTCGAACTCTATGGAATCGATTCTTTAGGGCTCGACAGAATAGACAGAACTGTTCTCGATTGCCTCGTTAATCGTTTCGGTGGCAAACCTGTTGGGCTCAGCACCCTTGCCGTTGCGGTTGGCGAAGAGCAAGACACAATCGATTCCGTTGTAGAGCCTTACTTGATTCGCCTCGGATTAGTAACTAAGACCCCACGAGGTAGACAGGCCACTGCCTCCGCCATCAGGCACATCGGCAAACTCCCAACTGACGGTTTATTCGGCTGAGACAACTTATAATCGTCTAGGTGTCTAACCCCTTCTGGGTTATCTCAAGTTAGGTCTAAAAATGGAGTCTTTCCTACTTCCTGTGCTGCTTATTGCCTTTATGGGCTTCATTCTTTACAACAGCTCGAGGCAACGCAAGCGCCAGGCGGCACTTATAGAGGCGGCTTCTGTGGTTGGAACTGAAGTGATGCTCGGATCAGGTATTTACGGCACCATTACAGCGGTCGATGGTGACCGAGTGACTCTGAAGTCTGGCACCTCAACTCTCGTTGTCGCCAAAGGTGCCATCATGCGCACCGTAAGCGCGATTGCCGATCTACCTGTTGAGTCCGCTACCAAAGCCGCTACCAAGGCCGCAACTAAAAAGACGCCAGCGCAGCCGGCAGTTAAGAAGTCAGAGAAATAGATGTCATCAAACGGTCTAGTGAAGGCCTCTCGCAAGAGGCTAATTAACCTTGTCCTTATTCTCGTTGCTCTCGTTGGTGTAATCGCTTGGGCCGAGAACACCGGCCGTAACGCGTCATTCGCGCCACAGTTGGCTCTCGACCTTCAGGGCGGCACCGAGATTATCCTTTCGCCGTCTCTGGGCGACAAGAAGGTTCTCGAAGATGGCCAACTTGAACAGGCCGTTGAGATCATCAGACAACGCGTTGACGCGACTGGCGTTAGCGAATCGTCGATTCAAACGCAGGGAAGCGGAAATAACGCAGCAATTGTTGTGTCGATTCCGGGTACCCCTGATGAAAGCACTCTAAAGCTAATCAAGGCGAGCGCTCTTCTCGAGTTCAGGCCAGTGCTTGCAACGTCAATGGCTACTAACAGTGCCGTTGGCGGAGATGGAAGCAATGCAACTCCATCTGCCCCACCTGCTTCGGCCCCTATCGCGACCAGTAGCTCAAAACCCACTAGCGGCAGCGACCTGAACTGGGTATCAAAAGAGATTCAGGCCGAATACGACGCCCTTAGTTGCCGGTCGAGCGCTGACAGCCTAGCCGCTGACTTCAGAGAACCAGGTCAAGTCGATGACCCCGCACTGCCACTCGTGACTTGTGACCGTGAAGGTGCCATCAAATATATTCTTGGACCGGTTGAAATTTCAGGTAGCCGCATCGAGGATGCTTCGGCTGGAGCGCGAACCACAAACACCGGTGCCGTTTTGAACGAATGGGCCGTCTCGCTCGATTTCGACGCTGAAGGCACCAAGCAATTTGCTGCTGTCACCAAGCGGCTCTACCCACTGACCGCGCCGCAAAATCAATTCGCAGTCACCATCGATGGATACGTAATCACAGCTCCTTCGACCAATGCTGTAATCACCAGCGGCCAGGCCGAGATTACCGGTTCTTTTGACCAGACAAGTTCAAAAGAACTAGCTGATCAGTTGAAGTACGGCTCGCTGCCTATCGGTTTCGAGGTTCAAAGCCAGGCGAACATCTCTGCAACTTTGGGCACCTCTCAGCTCTACAACGGTTTGTTGGCAGGTCTGATTGGACTCATTCTGGTTGTCATCTATTCGTTGTTCCAGTACCGCGCCCTGGCGATGGTAACGATTGGCTCTCTGGTGGTCGCCGCAGTGTTGACTTACCTGGTGATTTCTGTTCTGTCGTGGAGACAGGGATACCGACTCTCGCTCTCGGGTGTTGCCGGTTTGATCGTTGCGATTGGTATCACCGCCGACTCATTCATCGTTTACTTCGAACGTGTTCGAGATGAGCTGCGTGAGGGACGACCGCTCACCGCGGCTGTCGAAACTGGATGGCTTAGGGCTAGAAGAACCATCTTGGTATCAGATGCCGTAAACCTGCTTGCAGCTGGAACGCTGTATGTACTGACTGTCGGTAACGTTCGTGGTTTTGCCTTCACTCTAGGTCTCACGACCCTAATTGACCTTGCCGTGGTTTGGCTGTTTACGCACCCACTACTTCAGCTTTTGGCTCACACCAAGTTCTTTAGCAGCGGCCACAAATGGTCTGGTTTTGATGTTCAAAGTGCCGCCGTTTATAGAGGACGTGGAGAATTC
>WLFI01000109.1 GCA_009703845.1 Actinomycetota bacterium | reverse complement strand
CCTTAGCAAAACTAGGACTCGATGTTCAAGAAAATCCTTGTCGCCAACCGTGGTGAGATTGCTATCCGCGCTTTTCGCGCCGCGTATGAGCTGGGTGCTGCAACCGTTGCGGTTTTTCCTTATGAAGATAGAAACTCCAGCCACCGACTAAAGGCCGACGAGGCGTACCAAATCGGAACCGAAGGCCACCCGGTTCGCGCTTACCTCGATGTCGCAGAAATCATCCGAGTTGCAAAAGAGTCTGGCGCAGACGCCATTTACCCAGGCTATGGCTTTCTTTCAGAAAACCCAGACCTGGCCGAGGCTGCTGCGGCCAATGGAATCACCTTCATCGGCCCGAAAGCCGATGTTCTTGAACTTGCCGGAAACAAGGTAAACGCTAAAGAGGCTGCGATTGCCGCTGGTGTTCCTGTTCTTGCCTCATCGCCTTCGTCTTCTGACGTAACCGAATTACTTGCGCAGGGTGATGCAATCGGATTCCCACTGTTTGTAAAGGCTGTTGCCGGTGGTGGCGGTCGCGGAATGCGTCGCGTCAACGATGCTTCTGGTCTAGCAGCGGCACTTGCCGAGGCCATGCGTGAAGCCGACGCGGCTTTCGGAGACCCAAGAGTGTTTCTCGAGCAGGCCGTCTTGCGCCCACGCCACATCGAAGTTCAGATTTTGGCCGATGGTGCCGGCAACGTCGTTCACCTATTCGAGCGCGACTGCTCGGTTCAGCGCCGCAACCAGAAGGTCGTTGAGATTGCTCCAGCGCCGCTGATTGATGAAGACCTGCGCCAAGCTCTCTATCGCGATGCCGTCGCCTTTGCCAAGCAGATTGGCTACTCAAACGCTGGCACCGTCGAGTTCTTGATCGACACCGTTGGCCCGAACGCGGGCAAGCACGTATTCATCGAGATGAACCCGCGTATTCAGGTGGAACACACCGTTTCAGAAGAAATCACCGACATTGACCTCGTGCAGAGTCAGATGCGTATTGCTTCGGGTGAGACTCTGCCAGAACTAGGTCTGACCCAAGACACGATCACCATGCACGGCTTTGCGCTGCAGTGCCGCATCACGACCGAAGACCCTTCGGCCGGCTTTAGACCTGACACCGGCAAAATCACCACCTACCGCTCACCGGGTGGTGCCGGTATTCGTCTAGATGGCGGAACCATTGCTGCCGGTAGCGAAGTAAGTCCACACTTCGACTCGCTCTTGGTGAAACTCATCGCCAAGGGTAAAGACTTTCCTACAGCCGTGATTCGTGCCAGACGCGCGCTCGCCGAGTTCCGCATCCGCGGTGTTTCAACCAACATTTCGTTCTTGCAAGCCGTGATGAACGACGAAACCTTCGCCAGTGGCGACTTGAGCACATCGTTTATCGACGAACGCCCTCAACTATTCACCGCAGCGCCTTCTCTAGACCGCGGAACCAAGATTCTTACCTGGCTTGCCGATGTGACTGTAAACCAGCCCTACGGGCCTCGCAACGGCCGCATCTCGCCGGCTCTGAAGCTGCCCGAGCTTGATCTGACCGTGCCTGCACCGGCTGGTTCGCGTCAGGCGCTGCTAGAGCTTGGTCCAAAGAAGTTCGCTGAGCAACTTCGTCAGGCCACGGCCGTGGCAATCACCGACACCACCTTCAGGGATGCACACCAGTCGTTGCTCGCCACGCGAGTGCGCGGGCGAGACCTGGTTCAGGTTGCACCATACGTTGCACGTCTAACCCCTCAGTTGCTCTCGGTAGAGGCCTGGGGTGGAGCAACCTACGACGTTGCGCTGCGCTTTTTGGGTGAAGACCCGTGGGAGCGTCTGGCTGCGCTGAGAACCGCGCTGCCAAACCTGTGTATTCAGATGCTGCTTCGTGGTCGAAACACAGTTGGCTACACTCCTTACCCGACCGAGGTAACCGATGCTTTCGTAAAAGAGGCAGCCGCTACCGGCGTAGACATTTTTAGAATCTTTGACGCGCTGAACGACGTTAGCCAGATGAAGCCGGCGATCGACGCGGTGCTGCGAACCGAAACAGCGCTCGCCGAAGTTGGGCTCTGCTACACGGGTGACCTTCTCGACCCAGCCGAGACACTCTACACACTCGACTACTACCTCGAATTGGCTCAGCAGATCGTTGAAGCCGGTGCGCACATCCTCGCCATTAAAGACATGGCTGGTCTTTTGCGACCTGCCGCTGCTGCAAAGCTCGTCAAGGCCCTGCGCGAACGTTTCGACCTTCCGGTTCACCTACACACGCACGACACCGCTGGCGGTCAACTAGCCACCCTCATGGCGGCAATCGATGCTGGGGTAGACGCAGTAGATGTGGCATCGGCACCAATGGCAGGCACCACCAGTCAGCCGTCAGCATCTGCGCTGGTTGCAGCGCTTGCTCACACCGAGCGAGACAGCGGTATTCCGCTCGACTCGGTAACAGCTCTCGAGCCTTATTGGGAGGCTGTGCGACAGGTTTACGCCCCATTCGAGTCGGGGCTACCGGGCCCAACCGGTCGCGTGTACAAGCACGAGATTCCGGGCGGTCAGCTGTCTAACCTTCGTCAGCAGGCAATCGCACTCGGCCTCGGGCACCAGTTTGAAAAGGTTGAAGACATGTATGCGGCAGCCAACCGCATTCTCGGACGCCCAACCAAGGTGACCCCATCATCGAAGGTGGTCGGTGACCTAGCCCTTCATCTAGTTGCAGTTGGTGCAGACCCAGACGACTTCGCCGAGAACCCGCAAAACTACGATGTGCCAGACTCGGTGATCGGGTTCATGGCTGGCGAACTGGGTGATCTGCCGGGTGGCTGGCCAGAGCCGTTCAGAACCAAGGTTCTTCAGGGCAAGAGCCCTAAGTTCGGCCTAACCGCAGTCAGCGAAACCGATTTGGCAGCGCTCACCTCAGATGACGCCAAGCTTCGCCGTTCGACTCTCAACCGCTTGCTATTTGCGGGCCCAACCGCCGACTTTGAGGCGACGCGTGAGAAGTACGGCAAGCTCGACGAAGTTGACACCGTCGATTACCTCTATGGTCTAGAGCAGGGGCGCGAACACGTCGTTCAGATCACCAAGGGAATCAGACTCTATGTCGGCCTTGAGGCCATCGGCACACCCGACGCCAAGGGATTCAGAACAGTAATGGCCACGCTCAACGGGCAACTGCGACCAATCAACATCCGTGACAAAAAGATTGTCTCGAACGCCCCGCAGGCCGAGAAAGCCGACCTCAAGAATCTCGGTCATGTTGCCGCACCATTCCAGGGCGTTGTGACCATGGCAACGGTCGAAGGCGCACACATCGAGGTTGGCCAAGCTGTTGCCACCATCGAGGCTATGAAGATGGAGGCGACCATCACCGCCAGCACCGCTGGTGTGGTTCGTAGAATCGCCATTTCGAAGACTCAAAGCGTGGATGCTGGCGATCTGTTGTTGGTTATCGAAGCCGAGTGACCCAACCCAAGAACATGTGTGCTTTTGGGAACCTCGGTTAGACTTGCCTAAGTAACTCTGGGGGAGAGCACGCTAACAATTCAGGAGCAACGTGGGTTTCAACGACAAGTTTGACGATCAAGAGAACCAGCCTTCGGGTGAGACCCAAGGGTCTGACCAAGAGCTAGTGCGTTCTCACTCTCTTGGTGACGCCGGAATCGATGCTGGAACCGTCGACGTGACTCCCGCAACCGCCAGCGTCGAAATCATTCGTGAAGAACCACGCGTAGTCGTAGAAGCGCCAGCAGAGCAGCCTCTGACTCGACGCACCAACTACTCTCGTCGCGACAGCCTTCGCGGTGAATCGTTCGACCAGCCTGAGCCAGCAGCCATGCTGACTGCAGATCGCCTGATTGACACCACCTCAAAAAACCGCGTTGCCCCAACTTCGGGCTTCAGACGCTTCCTTTACTTTCTGTCGCTGAAAACCATCAACCTTGGGGACTCGCGCAAGGTTCGCGAACGCAAGGCAATTGATGCTCGCATCGGCATGGCCCTAGAAGGTGGAGCAAAGTTTGTTCCAGTT
>WLFI01000108.1 GCA_009703845.1 Actinomycetota bacterium | reverse complement strand
TAGGTGCGCCGGCTTTAGTTGCAGACTCTAGGTCCTTGAACTCATCGCGAATCTGATCTTCAGTTAGACCAAGTGCCTTCAAGAAAATAGTTGCAGAAACTTTTGTCTTGCGGTCTACCTGCACCTGAATGATCGGTTGACCAAAACGAGCGATTGGCTTGCGGTCATCGCGAACCCACTCGGTTAGGAACTCTAGGTAAGAACCACGGCTCGGAATGATCTGAGCCTTGTTGTTGCGAACGTCGAGGTTACCGGTGGTGTTGGTGGTTACCGAGAAGTAGACACCAGGTGAGCGAACCAGCTGCGAAACAACAACACGCTCGGTGCCGTTGATGATGAAGGTTCCCTTTTCGGTCATCACAGGGAAGTCACCCATGAAGACGGTCTGGCTCTTGATTTCACCGGTTAGGTAGTTGGTGAACTCGGCCTTGATGTAAAGAGGCTTGGTGTAGCTCTTGCCCTTGGTCTTGCACTCGTCAGGAGTGTAGAGCGGGTCATAGAGCTCAGGCGCTGCAAACGAGAGGCCCATCTTGGCATCTTGTGTGCTGTTCGCGGCGTCTTCGATTGGTGAGATCTCTTCAAAGATCTCTTCGAGGCCGGTCTTTGCGTCTGGGCCGACTAGCTCGCGCCAGGCAGGGTTACCGACGAGCCAGTCAAAGCTCTCGGTCTGCAGGCTTAGTAGGTCGGGAACCGCAATCGGTTCGGTTACTTTCGCGAATGATGGGCGCTGGGCCGATCGGTCATTCTTGATGGTCTTTGCGTTTTTCGCAGCCAAGAAGATCCCTCCAAGGGCATTACTCGTAGTGTGAGCGGATGTGAGATCGCGACCCAAGACTTTTAATGCCGCCAAGATATGCAGACACTAGAGCACGCCACAATTTGCGCGCAGAGTATTTGGGTCGAAACGATTAGTCTATAACGATTGTGTTGCGGCTGTAAACCCAAAGTTACAAAAACTTTTTGGGTATTTTAGAGGCTGTTTTCGGCGGTCAAACCGGCGTTAGCACTCGGTTAGGGCCGCATTTATAGCGTCGGCGTGCCCCTTGGGGTCTTTCACACCCACAACAACTCGGCTGTACTTGTAGCCGGTGAGGTTGATTTGCAGGGGCTCGGTGCCGCGCATCCACGAAACAAAGGCCTTATCGCCGCGCTGAATGTAGGTGCCGGCGATCACAACGCCGGGAATCATCGAACCCGGAATGCGCCAACCCAGGCCGAACCACCAGCGCTTTTCGAGCGGCTGGGCGCCGACGATGTTTTCTGCGGGGATGCTCAGACTACGGTGCAGCCCCCAAATCTGCTCGGCGGTGCTGAGTTCTACTCGCAGCTCGCGGGCGTCGATGTGAATAGTGGGCATGAGCCCAGTTTAAACGAAAAAGCCCCGAGCTAACTCGAGGATTTTTAGTGGCGGTGACGGTGGGATTTGAACCCACGGTGGACTTTCACCCACACAACTTTTCGAGAGTTGCACCTTCGGCCGCTCGGACACGTCACCGTGGGATAGATTACTACATCGGAGGGTCACATGAGTAGCGAAGGTTCCACCAAGGCAATTCTGGCAGCGCTAGGCGCAAACATCGGAATCGCTATCACTAAGTTTTTTGCCGCGGCCGTTTCGGGCTCAGCTTCGATGTTTGCCGAAGGCATCCACTCGGTTGCTGACTCTGGCAACCAGGTGCTGCTCATCATCGGCGGCAAGCGCGCTAAGCGCCAGGCCACATCGACCCACCCGTTCGGCTACGGCCGCTCGCGCTACATCTATGCCTTCATGGTTTCGATCGTGCTGTTCAGCGTTGGTGGTCTGTTCTCGATTCTCGAGGGCTGGGAGAAGCTCAACCACCCGCACGAGCTAGAGCAGGCCTGGTTGCCGCTCACCGTGCTGGGCGTGGCTATCGGCCTTGAGAGCTTCAGTCTTTACACCGCACTCAAAGCTGCCAAAGAAGAGCGCGGCACCGCGAGCCTCTACCAATTCATTCGTCACGCCAAGTCGCCCGAGCTTCCGGTTGTGCTGCTCGAAGACATGGCAGCTCTGCTCGGTTTGGTGCTGGCATTCGGCGGCGTTGGCCTGACCGTGCTAACCGGCGACCCAATCTGGGATGCCATCGGCACACTCGCCATCGGTGTTCTGCTGGTGCTGGTTGCTGTGATTCTGGGTGCCGAAACCTCGAGCCTGCTGGTTGGCGAAGGCGCAACCGCGAGCGACACCGAGAAGATCGAATCTGCCCTCGGCTCAACCCGCGGTGTGAACTCGATCATTCACATGAAGACCCTTTACCTGGGCCCAGAAGAGTTGATGGTTGCCGCGAAGATTGCGGTTGATGTCGACATCACCGGCAAAGACATTGCTGCCATCATCGACGACGCCGAGGCGCGCATCCGTGCAGAAGTGCCGACGGCCCGAGTGATTTACCTCGAGCCAGATATTCTTTTGGCTTCGAAGAACTGAGTCATTAGCGCCGAACATTCGGCCTCGAGCACTCCCCCGATGACTTCGACGGGGCGGCCGAGTCGACCGTCGCGCAGCAGGTCATAGAGCGAACCGCCGGCTCCAACGCGGGTGTCCCAAGCGCCAAAAACCACTCGCGGAATTCGCGCCGCAACGATTGCCCCCGCACACATCACACACGGTTCGAGCGTGACGACGAGGGTTAGTTCTTCGAGGCTCCAGGCGCGCGATTTTGACTCGGATGCACCGCCAGCACCAAGCGCTTCGACAGCGTTGCGGATCGCGACGATTTCGGCGTGACCGGTTGGGTCGCCGGTGAGCTCGCGGTCGTTCCATCCGACGGCGACAACCTCGGCAGACTCGTTCAACAAGACGGCGGCAACCGGAACATCGCCACTGCGGGCGCATTCGGTCTGGGCATCCGAGATGGCAATGCGCATGGCCCATTCAAAATCTGACTTGCTGGGCATCTGGCACCTCACTCTCGGTTAGATTTAGCCTATGCGAGTTCATGTAGCCGACCACCCGTTGATTGCCCAAAAGGTCACCGTTCTGCGCGATGAGCGCACGCCGTCACCGCAGTTTCGCCAGCTCACCGCCGAGCTGGTTTCGCTGCTCACCTATGAGGCCACCCGTGGCATTCGCACCGAGAAGGTTGCCGTGACAACGCCGGTTGGTCCGGCCGAGGGCATCGCCCTAAGCCACCCGCGACCACTGATTGTGCCGATTTTGCGCGCCGGCCTCGGAATGCTTCAGGGAATCACCGACCTGCTGCCAACCGCCGAGGTTGGGTTCTTGGGAATCAAGCGCGACGAAGAAACTCTCGTGCCGCACACCTATGCCAACCGCCTACCAGATGACCTAACCGGTCGCCAGGTTTATATCATCGACCCGATGCTCGCCACCGGCGGAACCCTGATCGACTCGATTGCGTACGTGCTCGAGCGCGGGGCCACCGAGGTTACCTGCATCTGCCTGATTGGTGCGCCAGAGGGCGTTGCTGCGGTTGAGGCCGCGGTGGGCGATGCTAACGTGACCATCGTTCTCGGCGCGCTTGACTCACACCTGAACGAGAAGGGCTACATCGTGCCGGGTTTGGGTGACGCGGGCGATCGCCTGTTCGGCACCGCCAACTAGTTAGAGCGTGATCGCTGCGGCGAGCGCGTCGACTCGAGGCTTGAGCTGCTCGAAGGTTTCGCGATAGTCGTCTAGCGGCATGCCCCACGGGTCGCTCAAGTCTTGATCGCCGAGCATCAACTGCACCTTGGATGCGTCGGCTGACGCATAACGCAAGACTCTGCGACGAACATCCTCGGTTGCAACCAACACCAGGTCGGCCTGCTCGAGCATTTCGTCGGTGAGCTGTCGGGCAACGTGGCCATCGCTAGCGATACCGGCTTCGGCCAACACCTCGCGCACCTCGCGGGTAGCTGGGCTGCCAACCTCGGCGGCAACTCCTGCCCCATGCACAACGATCGGCTGACCGCTTAGTGATTGGTGACCGGCCACGGCGTCGCGCAGCATGAACTCGGCCATCGGCGAGCGGCAAATGTTGCCGAGACAGACATAGAGAATGTTCACGAGGGGC
>WLFI01000107.1 GCA_009703845.1 Actinomycetota bacterium | reverse complement strand
AAGAAGAAAACAACTCGGTCAAGATGTCGAGTGAGTTCGAAGATCTATCTCCAGCTGAGCGCTATGCCCGGGCAAAAAAATCTGCGCCTAATAAGAGCTTGAAAGCCTTCACCGACCTGCTCGAGTTTCCGCTAGACGACTTTCAGCAGAAAGCTTGCCACGCGCTATCCGAAGGTAAAGGCGTCTTAGTTGCAGCGCCTACCGGAGCCGGAAAGACAATCGTCGGCGAGTTTGCCATTCACCTGGCCCTAGAGCAGCAGCAAAAGGTTTTCTACACAACGCCAATCAAGGCCCTCAGCAACCAAAAATATGCCGAATTGCTGGCACGTTATGGAGAAGACCGAGTTGGCCTACTGACGGGCGATACCAATCAGAACGGCGACGCCCAAATCGTCGTTATGACCACCGAAGTTTTGCGCAACATGATTTACGCGAACTCGGATGCGCTAATGAGCTTGGGTTACGTCATCATGGACGAGGTTCATTATCTGGCCGATCGCTTTAGGGGAGCGGTTTGGGAAGAGGTAATTTTGCACCTACCCAAAGATGTGCGCGTGGTCTCGCTAAGCGCAACGGTTTCAAACGCCGAAGAGTTCGGTGCCTGGCTTGACGAAGTGCGCGGCTCAACCGAAATCATCGTTTCTGAGGTTCGCCCCGTGCCGCTGACTCAGCACGTGCTTTTTGGCAATGAATTGCTAGACCTATTCGACGCGACACCGGGTTCTCCTCGTGTTAATCCCGAGCTTTCCCAAATGCACGCAAATAAACTTCGTCAGCCGGTGAATAAGCCCGCGAAGAGTCGTGGGGGTCAAAACAATAACTGGCAAAAACACCAGGCGCGCATCCCGAAGATTGCAAAACCGCAGATCATCGAACTCCTCGATGAAGAGAACCTTCTGCCCGCTATCTTCTTCATCTTTTCTAGAGCGGCGTGCGAGGCTGCGGTCAAAGAATGCTTGCGCTGGAGCTTGCGGCTCACGACGCAGGAAGAGCGCCGTGAGATTCGCATGTTGGTCGAAGAAAAGTGCTACAACATCGCCGACGAAGACCTTGCCACACTTGGATATTTCGAGTGGTTGAGCTCTCTCGAGAGGGGAGTAGCCGCCCACCACGCTGGAATGCTGCCTGCCTTCAAAGAGGTGGTTGAAGAACTTTTCTTGCGCAAGCTGGTCAAAGTTGTTTTCGCCACCGAGACTTTGGCGCTAGGCATCAACATGCCGGCGCGCACGGTGGTGCTCGACCGCTTAGACAAGTTCAATGGCGAGGGCCGAGTTCAGATAACTCCGGGGGAGTACACCCAACTCACCGGGCGTGCTGGCCGTCGAGGCATCGACGTTGAGGGCCACTCGGTTATTCAATGGGCCGCCAATCTTGACCCACAGGTTGTCGCCGGCCTCGCATCCAAGCGCACTTACCCGTTGATGTCATCGTTTAGACCGACCTACAACATGGCCGTGAATTTAATCGAGGCATTCGGCCGCGATCGTGCCCGTGAAGTGCTCGAGATGAGCTTCGCCCAATTTCAGGCCGACCGCTCGGTTGTGGGCCTCGCCAGAGGCTTGCGCGACCGCGAAGACTCGCTGGCTGGCTTCGAAAAGTCGATGGCCTGTCACCTAGGTAACTTTGCAGATTATGCCAATATGCGACGTCAGATTAGCGACCTGGAACGCGACATGTCAGCCGGCAAGGTTCGCCACGAGCGTGGCAAGACCATTCGTCTGTCACGTGGCCGCCGCGACAAAGAGCAAGAGCTCTCAGACCTGAAGCGACGCATTCGACAGCACCCATGTCACGGATGCTCTGACCGCGAGGCCCACGCACGCTGGGGCGAACGCTGGCACAAATTGCGCAAAGAAACCGATAACCTGCTCTCGCAAATTGAGGGGCGAACAAACCAGGTTGCCAAAGTTTTCGACCGGATTTGTCTGTTGCTGATCGAACTCGACTACCTAAGTGAAGCAAGCGGCGAACTAGAGGTTACCGATGCGGGTAACACGCTGGCCCGAATCTACGGCGAGCGCGATCTTTTGGTTGCTCAATGTCTTCGACTGGGCGTTTGGCGCGAAGCAGACCCTGCAACGCTCGCCGCAATTGCGGCATCGCTGGTCTATGAGGCCAGACGTGACGATGAAGATCTGTCCCCGAAGGTGCCACGTGGAAACTTTGCGGATATCTACGAGCAAACACTTTCAATCTGGCAAGACATCGAGATTGCCGCCAAGGGATACAAACTTCCGCCTACAAATGAGCCAGACCTGAACTTCACCGTGGCAACGCACCGCTGGGCAACCGGAGCCCGCCTAGACGTAGTTCTTGGTGAAAGCGACATGCTCGCCGGTGACTTCATCAGATGGATGAAGCAGATCGTCGACCTATTAGACCAAATCGCCCAGACCGCGCAAGACGAAGTGGCTGACACCGCTAGGGCGGCAATCGACAAGATCAAACGAGGCATTGTTGCCTACTCCTACTACGGCTAAAACACCTAGGCTGGGCATGTGAGCAAACATCTAGATTCCGTTTACCTGAGCTCGCGACTAACCCTTGCCGTCGCATCCGGCTTGTTGAGTTTCTTTGCCTATCCCAAGCCAGGTCTTTGGCCCCTGATTTTCGTTAGCGTTGCTGGATTACTCATATCGGTCAGAGGCGCGACGGTTGCGCGGGCGGCCCTGGTTGGTTTCGCCGGGGGTTTCGCGTTCTACGCCTCACAGTGTTGGTGGCTAAGCCAATACCTTGGCCCGCTGCCCTTGGTAGCCCTCTCATGCATACAGGCCCTCTGGGTCGGCTTAGGGCTAGCCCTCTACGCCCTTGCAAGACGACACACTAAAACCATCTTTGGTTCATCCATATTGTTCGCATCGCTATGGATGGCTCGTGAATGGGCCAGCACCCACATTCCCTATGGGGGCTACCCTTGGTCACGTCTGGCGATGAGTCAGTCAGAGTCTCCACTTTCGGGCTGGGTCTACTTCGGCGGGTTTAGCTTGCTTGGCTTAGTTGTTGCGCTTCTAAGCGCCCTGGTTGTTGAATGGCTGCCAAGCTTCTGGGCGAAGCGCAGCGAGGGTTTGACCTCGCGCCGATCATTCGCAGCGCCGATTCTCGTGCTGCTCTTAGCGGTTTTGGTGCCAAGTTTGCCTCCCATTGCCAACGCCAAAGCGCAGTTGGATGTGGCCGCTATTCAAGGCAACGCGAACGCTGGCCTATTCGCGAACACTCGTCGAGGCGAGATTCTTGAAAATCACTTGGATGCTACCTACGAACTTCTTCGCAACGAACCGTCACGCAAGCTCGACCTTATTGTTTGGCCCGAAAACGCATCAGACTTAAGCCCGATCGTCGACCTTCAGGCTAGACAGTGGATAAGCGACTTGGTGAATGTAGATGCCAAGGCACCACTTGCCTTCGGAACCATCACTTCAAACGGCAGTGACCTGTTCAACAGCTCCTTTCTGTGGGAACCGGGGATTGGCATAACCGACCAGTACGACAAAAAACGGCCCGTGCCCTTTGCCGAATATGTTCCAGATCGCGAATTCTGGAACCAGCTGGCACCAGACCTCATTGGCTTGATTTACCGCGATTATGCGTTCGGCGAGCGCGATGCCATCTACGAGGTAAACGGCCAAAAATTGGGCGTTTTGATTTGCTTCGAAGTAGCAATCGACGAGATTTTCTACGAGCTATCTGACCAGGGCGCCACAGCGATTTTGTCGCAAACCAACAACGCAGACTTCGGGCGAACCGACCAAGCCTGGCAACAACTCGCCATCGCTAAACTGCGCAGCATTGAAACCGGCTTAGCCCTCGTCAACGCCTCAACTGTTGGGCCATCCGCCATTTATGACCGTGGTGGGCAGCTGCTCGACAAGTCTGGCGCATTCGAGCGAGACTACCTCGTCGCGAAAATCGGGCTCACCGACACCAAGACGCCTGCCATGATCTTCGGTCGCTATCTCGACTATGTGAATTTGGCCATGCTTGGGTTGGCATTCGCTTGGATGCTCTGGCGCAGCATTCTCGAACAAAGAAGACCGCGTGCCTAAGTACCTTGTGGTCTTGCCGACCTACAACGAACTTGAAAGCCTGCCCGTT
>WLFI01000106.1 GCA_009703845.1 Actinomycetota bacterium | reverse complement strand
CTATGTCGGTGAAGGTAAAGACCTGCTCAAGATTCTTTATGTTTGGGAGGGCGGCCTCGCAATCTATGGTGGCCTGATCTTTGGTGTTTTGGGAGCCTACCTAGGTGCCCGTCAAGCGGGGCTCAAGCTGCTTTCGGTAGCTGACGCTCTAGCACCAGCCGTTCTATTGGCGCAAGCGATTGGCCGATGGGGTAACTATTTCAACCAGGAGCTGTTTGGCAAGCCAACCGACCTACCTTGGGCTATTCAAATCGACTCACCAAACCCGGCTATTCCATCAGGTTGGCTGACCGAGCAGACGTTTCACCCAACCTTCTTCTATGAATTCCTGTGGTCGGTAGCTGGCGTTGTGATCTTGGTATTGCTTGAGCGCCGACTCAACCTACGTTGGGGCCGCATGTTCGCCGCTTACCTGATCTATTATTCCGTCGGGCGTTTCTGGATCGAAGACCTTCGTATCGACCCGAGCGAAGTTCTTCTTGGCTTGAGAACTAACCAGTGGAGCGCCGTATTCGGAGTGATCATTGGTATCGCAATCATCATTTGGTCACGAAAGCGTCACCCTGGCGTCGAGGAATCGGTGTACACGGCGAAGCGAGAACCAGAGGCTGAAAAAGCCTAGACTGAGATAAACTTTTTCAGCAGCACTAGAGAGCGCGGTTCAAAGTCCGCGTAGGTAATGGGCCAAGGTTGTCCCTACGATCAATCGTTAGGAGTTCAGCATGCCCGTATCGCCATTCGAGCGCTTTTCAACAGCGCCTTCGGCACATGGCCTGTATGACCCTAGCCGCGACCGCGACGCCTGTGGTCTTGCCATGGTGGCTACATTGCGAGGCACCCCTGGCCACGATATCGTCGAGACGGCACTCAACGCTCTTCGTAACCTCGAACACCGCGGCGCGGTTGGCTCAGACGCCGGCACCGGCGACGGCGCGGGAATACTCACCCAACTGCCTCATGAATTCTTCATTTCAGAGGTTGATTTCACTTTGCCGGCTCGCGGCGGATACGGCGCTGGGCTTGTTTTTCTTTCCAAAGATGACGATTACCAAACTTTTCAAGCCTCGTTCGAAGCTTTAGCGAAAGAAGAGGGTCTAGGTGTTCTAGGCTGGCGCGAAGTTCCCGTGAACCCGGCGGTATTGGGTGATCTTGCTCGAGAAGCAATGCCGACTATCGTGCAGGTGTTCGTGTCTGGCGACCAGCGCGAAATGGCTCTTGAACGAGCCCTGTTTAGGCTTCGTAAGCGCTCTGAAGCGAGCCTCGGCGCATATCACCCGTCACTTTCATCTAGAACGATCGTCTACAAAGGCATGGTGACAACTCTCCAACTTGAGCCGTTCTATCCAGATCTAAGCGATTCGAAGTTTGCATCGACGCTGGCTCTGGTTCACTCTCGCTTTTCGACCAACACTTTCCCATCATGGCCACTTGCGCATCCGTTTAGGCTCATTGCTCATAACGGTGAAATCAACACGGTCAAGGGAAACCGAAACTGGATGTCGGCGCGCTCATCGCAGCTTGCCAGCGAGGCCCTTGGAGACCTGAAACAGCTTCTACCGATTGTCACAGCCGGAGGTTCAGACTCGGCATCATTCGACGAAGTGCTCGAATTGCTATACCTTGGCGGTCGCAGCCTGCCACACGCCATGATGATGATGATTCCCGAAGCCTGGGAAAAGCACACCGACATGGATGAAGATCGCAAGAACTTCTATGAATACCATTCGATGCTCATGGAACCTTGGGACGGCCCTGCTGCTGTGATATTCACCGATGGATCTCTAGTCGGCGCGACCCTTGATCGCAACGGTTTGCGTCCGGGCCGCTATGTCGTGACCGAAGACGGTTTAGTTATCCTCGCTTCAGAAATCGGCGTTGCAGACATCGACCCAGCCAAGATTGTTCGAAAGGGACGTCTGCAGCCAGGCAAGATGTTCCTTGCCGACACGGCAAACGGTCGACTTATCGATGATGAGGAAATCAAAGCCGAGGTTGCCGCCCTTGAACCTTGGGGCACTTGGCTCGCCGAGAACCGCATCGAACTCGCTGAACTTCCTGAGCGCGAACACATTGCACACACCTCTGCCTCGGTAAACCGAAGGCAGCGCACGTTCGGATATACCGAAGAAGACTTGCGCATACTTCTTGCGCCAATCGCACGCAGCGGTGCCGAACCAATTGGCGCAATGGGTTCAGATACCCCAATCGCGGCTCTGAGCGATCGACCACGCGTATTGTTTGACTACTTCGTGCAGCAGTTCGCGCAAGTTACTAATCCACCGCTCGACAGCATCCGCGAAGAAGTTGTCACCTCACTCGGCACCGGTCTTGGGCCAGAGCGAAACCTGCTGACGGCGACACCAGAGCATGCCCAACAGATTTCTCTCGACTTTCCCGTGCTCGACAACGACGAACTTGCGAAAATCAAGCACATCGAATCGAAGCCAGGTGTCGGTAAATCGCAGACCATAAAGGGTCTTTACCGCTTGGATGCAGGTGCTGAGGGTCTTGCCGCGCGCATCCGTGAAATATTCGACGAGATCGACGAAGCAATTTCGAACGAAGTTACTTACCTAATTCTTAGCGACCGCGACAGCAACCGCGATCTCGCGCCGATTCCGTCGCTACTACTGACGTCGGCTGTGCACCACCACTTGATTCGCACCGGAAACAGGACGCGTTTGGGCTTGGTAATCGAAGCCGGTGACGTTCGCGAGGTTCACCATGTCGCTGCGCTGATTGGCTATGGCGCTGCCGCGATTAACCCATACCTTGCGATGGAGTCTGTCGAGCAGATGGTTCACACTGGCGAACTTTCGGGTCTAACGGTCAAGAAAGCCCATGCCAACCTCATCAAAGGTTTGGGCAAGGGCGTTCTAAAGATCATGTCGAAGATGGGCATTTCGACGGTTTCGTCATACTCGGGAGCTCAAGTTTTCGAAGCAATTGGCCTTAGCCAAGAATTTGTCGACACATACTTCACCGGAACGGTTAGCCAGCTCGGAGGAATTGGCATCGAGGTTATACACGCCGAGATTGCCTCTCGCCACAAGACCGCGTATCCACTGGAGCGAGCCACAAACCCGCACACAGCGCTAGAAACCGGCGGCGAATACCAATGGCGTCGTGACGGTGCACCACACTTGTTCAGCCCAGAAACAATTTTCAAGCTTCAACATGCCACCAAGAGCAAGAGCATGGACATCTTCAGGCAGTACACCGCCTCGGTCGACAACCAGGCGGAACGACTGATGACACTTCGCGGTCTATTCACCCTTAGAGAGGGTGTGCGACCGGCTGTACCAATCGACGAGGTCGAGCCAATCTCCGCAATCGTAAAGCGATTCTCGACCGGCGCAATGTCTTACGGTTCAATTTCGCCCGAAGCTCACGAAACACTCGCCATTGCCATGAACCGACTTGGTGCTAAATCGAACACGGGCGAGGGTGGCGAAGATGTCGAGCGTCTGCTCGACCCAGCAAGGCGCTCAAGCATTAAGCAGGTCGCATCTGGTCGATTTGGTGTAACGAGCATGTATCTCACACATGCCGATGACATCCAGATCAAAATGGCACAGGGCGCAAAGCCTGGCGAAGGTGGGCAACTACCGCCAAACAAGGTTTATCCCTGGATTGCTAGGACTCGACACGCAACTGCTGGTGTAGGGCTAATTTCGCCTCCGCCTCACCATGACATTTACTCCATCGAAGACCTCAAGCAGTTGATTTTTGATCTAAAGCGCGCCAATCGAGAGGCAAGAGTTCACGTAAAACTCGTTAGCCAAGTTGGAATCGGCACGGTGGCCGCCGGCGTTGCCAAGGCCAAGGCAGACGTCATACTAGTTTCTGGATTTGATGGCGGAACCGGTGCCTCGCCGCTCAATTCGCTCAAGCACGCGGGAACACCGTGGGAGCTCGGCTTGGCCGAGGCCCAGCAGACACTGATGGTAAATGGACTTCGCGGTCGCGTTTCGGTTCAGGTTGACGGACAAATGAAGACCGGACGCGACGTCATCATCGCGGCACTCTTGGGCGCTGAGGAGTATGGTTTTGCAACGGCCCCGCTTGTCGTGTCTGGTTGCATCCTGATGCGTGTTTGCCACCTTGACACCT
>WLFI01000105.1 GCA_009703845.1 Actinomycetota bacterium | reverse complement strand
TCCTTCGGCTTGGCGTTCGGAAACGCGTCGCGAAGTTTCTTTGCAACCGGTGGGGCAATTGTTGATGAACCACTCTTGACGTACTCGCCAAGTTGTTCCAGTTTGGCCAAAGCATCCTTGGTATCGATACCAAGTTCTTTGGCGATGTCATAAACGCGAAGCGCCATTAATTTCCTCTGTTCGGGGGCCTACCCCGAGCAGGGCAGGCCGTTAAAGCTGTTGGGCTCTCATTTCGAGCTACTCATTTGTTGCCAACATCGTTTCTGCCTGTTCTATGAATGTGATCAGACCCGTCGCATCTAACTGAACCGAAACTCGAAAGGCTCTAGCAAAAGCTCGACGCTCTATCGCGGTTTTTGTGCAGTTTGAACTCGGATGCACCCACGCGCCTCTGCCTAACAAAACACCTTGCGGGTCTGGTTCGATTCGAAAATCGACACAAACAACTCGAAGGAGTTCGGTTTGGGAAGCACGTTGGCGACAACCAACGCAGGTTCTAACAGGTTTCATTCTAGCCCTTAGCGTTCGATTGGGCTAGAACTACTCGCCGTCGAGAATGCTCTCGGGCTGAATGTCGATCTTGGCGCCGGTGAGGTCGGCAGCCAATCGAACATTCTGGCCCTCTTTGCCGATGGCTAGAGAGAACTGGTAGTCGGGCACCAGGGCACGAACATGAGGTCGACCATCCACGTCTGATGGAATCACGTATGCGCTCGAAACCTTGGCTGGAGACAAAGCCTGGGCAACAAACTTGGCTACGTCTTCGTTCCAGTCGACGATGTCGATTTTCTCTTCGTTCAGCTCAGCCGATACCGCGCGAACGCGCTGACCGAGAGGGCCGATGCACGAACCCTTGGCATTTACGCCAGCCTCGGTGGCACGCACGGCAAGCTTGGTGCGGTGACCGGCTTCTCGGGCAACCTGCATGATTTCGACAACGCCGCTTGCGATTTCAGGAACCTCGAGCGCGAAAAGCTTGCGAACCAACATCTTGTGACGACGCGAAACGGTGACCATTGGTCCGCCTCGGTTGCCTTTTTCGACCTTGGTTATGTAAACGCGAATCTTTTTGCCGTGGCTGTAGTCTTCACCAGGAACCTGCTCTTCGGCTGGCAACTGGGCTTCAAGCGGGCCAAGGTCGATGGCAATCATGTGCGGGCGTGTGCCCTGCTGAATGGTGCCCATGACGATGTCGCCAACTTTGCCGGCAAACTCCCCCATTAGGCCTTCATCTGCAATGGCACGAAGGCGGGTGGTGATTACCTGTTTTGCCGAATAGGCGGCGATTCGGCCAAAGTTTTCTGGGGTTACGTCGATTTCTTCATCGGCGATGGTGCCGTCTTCGGCAATCGGGCGGTCATAAATCGTGACCTGACCGGTCTTGCGGTCGAGTTGGGCGCGAGTGGTAACCGGGCTGTCGCGCTTAGGAATTACGCCTACGGTCTTCTGATAGGCGGCAAGAATCGCACCTTCGATGATCTCGACGAGTTCACCGAACGGAATCTCTTTTTCGCTTTCAAGGGCCTTTAGAACTCTCAAATCGATGTCCATGAAGACGCCTCCTCGGCCACTAGTTAGTTTTCAATTGACCAGAATACGGTGTTACCCGAGTTCTGCTAGAGCCGATTCTACCTTGACCGAGCGGCGTTCGCCTGTGCGGCGGTTCCAAAGGTCGACTTCACCGGTTTCTAGGCCTTTACCGACGATGACAATCTGCGGAACACCGATAAGTTCGGCATCGCCAAACTTGACGCCCGGGCTCACCTTGGCACGGTCATCCAAGATCACCGACTTGCCTGCTGCCTCGAACTCGGCGGCCAGCTTTTCGGCGGCTTCATAAACGGCTTCGTCTTTACCGGCGGCGACAACGTATACATCGGCTGGAGATACGGCGGCCGGCCAAATGAGACCCTTGTCGTCGCGGTTCGCCTCGGCGAGCACTGCAACTAGACGGGTCACACCGATTCCGTAAGAACCCATGGTCACGGTCACGAGCTTGCCGTTTTCATCGAGAACCTTGAGGTCTAGTGCCTCGGCGTATTTGCGGCCGAGCTGAAAGACGTGGCCGATTTCGATGCCGCGGGCAAGCTCGAGCGGGCCTGAGCCATCTGGAGCCTGGTCGCCAGCGCGAACCTCGGCAATGTCGGCAGTGCCGTCAGCCTCGAAGTCACGGCCCTTGACGAGGTCGAAGACGTGCTTTTCGCTGACGTTAGCGCCAGTTATCCATGCGGTGCCATCGACCACTCGAGGGTCTAGCAGGTAGCGAATGCCGGTGGATGACTTCGAACCGAGTACTGCCTGACCATCTTTGACAGGGCCGATGTAACCCTTGACCAAACCCGGGTTGGCAGCGAAGTCGGCTTCGGTTGCCTGTTCTACATCATTCGGAGCAAAGGCAACTTCGGCGCGCTTGGCGTCGACTTCGCGGTCGCCAGGCAGACCAACCACAACCAGAGAGCGCTTGCCCTCTGGTGAGGTGAGCGCCAAAACAACGTTCTTCAGAGTGTCCGCGGCGGTCCACTCGCGACCGTCGGCGCGCTTGACCGATGCGTTGGCAAGGTCAACCAAAGTAGCGATGGTCGGCGTGTTCGGTGAGTCGTGAACGACTGCAGCCGGCAATCCTTCGGTCGGCAGTGCCGCCGGTGCCGGGGTCTTGACCGCTTCGACGTTGGCCGCGAAACCGCCAGCCGAACGAACGAAGGTGTCTTCACCAATCGGGCTCGGGCTCAAGAACTCCTCGGATGCGGAGCCACCCATGGCACCAGCATCCGCTTTCACGATCACATAGTCGACACCCAGCCGGGTGAAAATGCGCTCGTAGGCATCGCGCTGGGCTTGATAGGCCTTGGCCAAACCCTCGTCGGTGACATCAAACGAGTAAGCGTCTTTCATGACAAACTCGCGGCCACGAAGCAGACCGGCACGAGGTCTGGCCTCGTCGCGGTACTTGTTTTGAATTTGGTAAAGCGCCAATGGCAAGTCTTTGTATGACGAGTAGAGGTCTTTCACCAATAAGGTGAACATCTCTTCGTGGGTTGGGGCTAGAAGATAATCTGCCTTTTTGCGGTCTTGAAGCCTAAACAGGTTGTCGCCGTACTCGGTCCAGCGACCGGTTGCCTCGAAAGGTTCGCGTGGCAAAAGCGCCGGAAAGAAAACTTCTTGTGCGCCTGCGTTGGCCATTTCTTCGCGCACGACCTGCTCGATTTTTGCCTTCACAGCCAGGCCCAACGGCAACCAGGTGTAAACACCGGGGGCTGCACGACGAATGTATCCGGCGCGAAGCAGCAGCTTGTGGCTGGCGACTTCGGCCTCAGCGGGATCTTCTCTGAGGGTTCGCAAAAACAGCGATGAAAGGCGAATAGGCATAACGCCTAGGTTAGCAGCGAAGCGGTTTACTTCTCGGCTACTAGAACCTGCGGGCTACCAACCAGAGTTGGGTCCATTTCGGCTGCCAGACGGTTTGCTTCTTCGATCAGAGTGGCAACAATCTCGCTCTCAGGCACGGTCTTGATGACCTCACCCTTGACGAAAATCTGACCCTTGCCGTTACCCGATGCAACACCGAGGTCAGCCTCGCGGGCTTCACCCGGGCCGTTCACAACGCAGCCCATTACGGCCACGCGAAGTGGCACGGTTAGCTTCTCTAGACCCTTGGTTACGTCATTAGCCAACGTATAAACGTCTACCTGAGCGCGACCACATGATGGGCAAGAAACGATTTCGAGTTTGCGAGGTCGCAGGTTGAGCGACTCAAGAATCTGCGAACCAACCTTGATTTCTTCAACCGGCGGTGCCGAAAGCGAAACGCGGATGGTGTCACCGATGCCCTTGGCAAGAAGCGCGCCGAAAGCAACCGAAGACTTGATGGTTCCCTGAAAAGCAGGGCCGGCCTCGGTAACGCCGAGGTGAAGTGGCCAGTCGCCGCGTTCGGCCAGCATTTCGTAGGCCTTGATCATTACGACCGGGTCGTTGTGCTTTACCGAAATCTTGAAGTCGTGAAAGTCGTGCTCTTCGAGCAGCGAGGCCTCCCACACAGCAGATTCAACCAGCGCTTCTGGTGTGGCCTTGCCGTATTTCTGAAGCAGACGTGGGTCTAGCGAGCCTGCGTTGACGCCGATGCGAATCGAAACTCCGG
>WLFI01000104.1 GCA_009703845.1 Actinomycetota bacterium | reverse complement strand
GAGCGCAATATTCTGCAAGAGCTACTAGCCGAGAACACCGCGCGACTCCACGCGCTCGAGGCAGCTCAGGTTTCCCCAGAACTCGATGAAGCACGACAGCTGGTCTTCGAATACGACTCGGTAACCGAGCGTCTTCGTTCGCTGCTTTCGATGGCTAATCAGCGCGTTGCGCTGTTGAGTGCTCAGTCAGAGAATGCCGCCGCCCAGGTTGACCCATCACAGATTGCCCGAGACGCCGAGAACGCCGAAATCGAAGCCGTGCGCCTAGCCGCCGCTGTCGAGACTCTCAAGGGTGCGCTCGCCGAGGCTGAGAAGACCCGCAACATTGCTCGCGATGCACTCGAGAAGTTCGACAACCAAGCAGCAGAGCAAACGGCCCTGATCTCACAGTTCGACCTCGAGAAATCACGTTTGGCGAATGAGTCGAGTGTGGCCGAGAGCCGCCTGGCGAGCATCCGTGAAGAATTGGCGCGTCACCAAGTCGCGCTAGTTGAGGCGCAAACCCGCTTGGATGCCAGTGCCGCCGAGTATTCAACGCTAGAAGCCCAGCTTCAGGCCGAGGGTGGCAAGGGCGATAGCAATCTCGAGCAGAGCTACGACGCCGCGCAGAAGGCCGTTGCCGATGCCTCTGCGAAGATCGAGCAACTTCGTGACGTTATTCACCAGGCAGAGCGTGAGCGCGATTCACTTTCGGCTAAGCGCTCAGCTCTGAACCTTACGCTCGACCAGAAAGACGGTGCCTCGTCGGTGACCTCTTCGTCGCTGCGAGGAATTCGCGGGCTAGTTGCCTCGCACATGAAGGTGACCGCCGGTTTTGAAGCCGCAGTTGCAGCAGCCCTAGGTTCACTAGCGGATGCTGTGGTCGCCGACACTCGTGAAGACGGCCTTGCCGCAATCGAGCACCTAAAGAGCAACGATGGTGGCCGAGTCGAACTGATCATTGCCGATGTCGATGCCAAAATTGCGGCTGCCAAGAGCGCGGGCGTGACCGGAGTTCGAGCTGCGACCGACGTTGTGCAGGCTCCTACCGGCATTCTGGCTCTGCTTGCCGACATTTTGATTGTCGATGACATTGACGCGGCACGTGCGCTTTATGCGAAAGATGCGACCAGCGTCAAGCAGACTCTGATCACACTCGAAGGCGATGTGCTCACCGCGAGCGTTATTCGCGGTGGTAGCCAGAGCAAACCTTCGAAACTTCAGCTTGTCTCTGAGCGCGATGCAGCGGAGGCGCGTTTGGGTGAGGTTAACGAGCAAATCGAGACGGCTCGCGGTGAACTGGCCCAGGCACGTTCGACCGAAGAGGCTGCGAAGGCTTCGGCCAAGGCAGCGCTTGCGTCGCTAAACGAACACGACGCAACCCTTGCATCGAACGCCGAAAAACTGGGTCGCCTGCGCGTGCAGGTTGAGGCTCGCCAGGGTGAAGTGGACCGTCTTGCGACGGTTGCAACGGCAGCCGAGCAGGGCATCGAGGCGGCGGAGTCGGCGCTAACTCAAGCCAGAGCCGCACACGACAGCTTCGCTGCCAGCGAGCGCCCAACCGTCGATGTCTCTGACCGTCACAGCTTGGTTGAAGCACTCGAGAACGAGCGTCAGAAAGAACTGGATGTTCGTGTCGACCTCGGCGCTGCGGTTGAGCGCCTTCGAGTTGAGCAAGAGCGCGCCGAAACTCTAATGGCTCAGGTTGGCGAGGCTACCGCCGCTATCGAGCGTGCGCAGGCAGCCGCTGCCACCCAAGCCAAGGCTCTAGAAAACTCGCGCAAGGTTCTCGACGTGCTACCAGCTGTCATGGACGCCGTAGCCACAAAAGCCGCCGAAGCCAAGGTGAAACTCACAAACCTCGACTCGGCCCGTCAAAACCAGTTCAGTGAGTTGATTCGTCTTCGCGGTGAAGTCGCCGAGACCCAGATGAAGCTCAGTACCCTTACTCAAAGCGTTCACGACATCGAACTCGCCAATCACGAGAAGCGCTTGAACTTGGCCAATCTTGTTGGCAAGGCCCACGACGAACTCGGTCTAGATCAGTCTGTTCTGCTTGCAGAGTATGGCCCAGACCAGCTGGTGCCGTCAGACGTCGACGGTGAGCCTGCAGCCGCGTACTCGCGTGACGAGCAGGTCAAGCGTCTTCGCGACGCCGAACGCGTGCTCGAACGCCTGGGGCGCGTGAACCCGCTTGCACTCGAAGAATTTGCCGCGCTCGAACAACGCCACAAGTTCTTAACCGAGCAGCTCGAAGACCTCACCCAGACTCGAAAAGACCTGCTGCAGATTATCGATGACCTCGACGACAAGATGAAGCACATCTTCGAAGACGCTTTCAACGACACCAGAAAGGCGTTCGAACAGGTCTTCCCGGTTCTGTTCCCGGGTGGTACTGGGTCGATTTTCTTGACCGACCCAGAGAACCTGCTGACCACAGGCATCGAAGTTACCGTCAAGCCGGTTGGTAAGCGCATCGAGCGTCTATCGCTTCTCTCGGGCGGTGAGCGCTCGCTCGCGGCTGTTGCGCTGCTAATCGCAATCTTTAAGGCGCGCCCTTCGCCCTTCTACGTCATGGATGAAGTTGAAGCCGCACTCGACGACTCCAACTTGGGCCGACTCCTCGAAATCTTCAAAGACCTGCGCGAAAGCTCACAGCTGATCATCGTCACGCACCAAAAGCGCACCATGGAAATCGCCGATGCGCTCTATGGCGTCTCGATGCGTCAAGACGGTGTTTCTGCTGTTGTTGGCCAGCGATTCGAAAAAGAGACGGCCTAATGGGTTTCCTTTTCTGGCGCAAGAAGAAAGACAAGTATGCTCCGAAGGAGCAGCCGGTCGAGGTAGTCGAAGCGCCCGAGGTGCAAACGCAACCCGAGCCCGTCGCCGAAGCGCCTGTCGAGATCTTCGAAGCCCCAGTTGTTGAGGCCGTTGTCGAGGTTGAGCCTGAGCCGGAACCGGTTGTCGAGGTTGAGCCGGAACCAGCGCCAGAGCCGGAACCAGAGCCAGAGCCGGAACCTGAGCCAGCGCCAGAGCCCAAGCCGGAACCTGAGCCCGAACCAACTCCTGAACCAGAACGCGCGCCTGAGCCAGAACCGGAACCAGAGCGCGCGCCAGAACCAGTGCTCGAGGCCGTTGAATTACCAAAGCGATCGTTCATCAAGGGCATCAAGAGCCTGTTTACCCGAATCAAATTCGACCCTGAGAATCTTGATGAACTCGAAGATGTTCTGATTCAAGCCGACTTTGGTGTGGCCGCTGCCGAGCGCATCGTTGAGGGAGTCAAGGGCCGCGCCAAGAAGCAGGGCGCTAAGACCGAAGCCGAGCTCAAGCAGATTTTGCAAGACCTAATCGCAGAGAACCTCGAGCGCGACGACAAGGCCCTAAACCTCAGCAGCCAAAAACTGCCTTATGTGATTCTTGTCGTCGGCGTCAACGGCGTTGGCAAAACGACCACCATCGGAAAGCTTGCCAAGTGGCTGAAAGAAGGCGACTGGGATGTCGTAATCGCAGCTGCCGATACATTCCGTGCCGCGGCTGTAGACCAGATTGCAACCTGGGCCGATCGCGCGGGCGCGACCCTCATTCGACCAAAAACCGAAGGGCAAGACCCAGCATCCGTGGCATTTGAAGCCACCGAAATCGCTGTTCGTGACCAGGCCGACATTTTGATCATCGACACCGCCGGACGCCTTCAGAACAAGGTCGACCTGATGAACGAGCTCGACAAGATTCGTCGCGTGGTTGAGAAGCAGGCGGTGATTGCAGAAGTGCTGTTGGTAATTGACGCAACCACCGGGCAAAACGGCATGGTTCAGGCGAAGGCTTTTGCCGAGGTTGCCAAGGTGACCGGTGTAGCGCTCACCAAACTCGACGGCACAGCCAAGGGCGGCATCGTGTATTCGATTCAGACCGAGCTGGGCATTCCGGTGAAGCTGGTCGGCGTGGGCGAAGGTATTTCAGATTTTGCGTTCTTTGACGCACGCGAATTCGCAAAGGGTCTAGTTAACTAGATTCAAGCAACCAAGGAGTTTTGTGTTCGGTAACCTGTCAGATCGTCTTGTCGAGACGTTTAGAAACCTACGCACCAAAGGCAAACTAACTCCTGCCGATATCGATGCCACGCTTCGTGAGATTCGTCGAGCCCTGCTCGAGGCTGACGTTGCCCTCG
>WLFI01000103.1 GCA_009703845.1 Actinomycetota bacterium | reverse complement strand
TGCTGGTTGAGGCACATGAACACAAGGAGGGTTGTCGTTGAACGACATCATCATTGACCGTCCAGAGCTAAATAGCCTCGGAGTCTACGAATTCGGCTGGAGCGATCCAGATGCAGCCGGTGCAAGCGCAAAGCGCGGCATCAGCGAAGATGTCGTGCGCGACATTTCGGGTCGCAAATCAGAACCAACTTGGATGCTCGAGCGCAGACTCAAGGGCTACGACTTTTTCAACAAGAAGCCGATGCCGAACTGGGGTAGCGACCTGTCGGGCATCGATTTCGACAACATCAAGTACTTCGTGCGTTCAACCGAGAAGCAAGCCACCTCTTGGGAAGACCTTCCAGACGACATCAAGAACACCTACGAACGTCTGGGCATCCCAGAGGCTGAGCGCTCACGCCTGGTCTCTGGCGTCGCCGCGCAGTATGAGTCTGAAGTTGTCTACCACCAGATTCAAGAAGAGCTTGAAGCTCAGGGCGTCATCTTTCTTGACACCGACACCGCTCTGAAGGAATACCCAGAGATGTTCGAAGAATACTTCGGCACGGTCATTCCGGCGGGCGATAACAAGTTTGCTGCTTTGAACACCTCGGTTTGGTCTGGTGGCTCGTTCGTTTACGTTCCAAAGGGCGTTCACGTCGAGATTCCCCTGCAGGCCTACTTCAGAATCAACACCGAGAACATGGGTCAGTTTGAGCGCACCCTGATCATCGCCGACGAAGGCTCATACGTTCACTACATCGAAGGATGCACGGCTCCGATTTACCAGAGCGACTCGTTGCACTCAGCCGTAGTAGAGATCATCGTGAAGAAGAACGCCCGCGTTCGTTACACAACCATCCAGAACTGGTCGAACAACGTCTACAACCTTGTTACCAAGCGAGCCATTGCTCACGAGGGCGCCACCATGGAATGGATCGATGGCAACATCGGCTCGAAGGTAACCATGAAGTACCCAGCGGTCATTCTTGCTGGTGAACGTGCTCGTGGAGAGACCCTTTCGGTAGCTTTCGCCGGCGAGGGCCAACACCAGGATGCCGGCGCCAAGATGATTCACCTTGCGCCATACACCTCATCTTCGATCGTTTCAAAGTCGATTGCTCGTGGAGGCGGCCGCACCTCATACCGCGGTGAAGTTCGTGTGAACCCGGGTGCCCACCACAGCGCAAACACAGTTCGCTGTGACGCTCTACTGGTTGACACCATTTCACGCAGCGATACCTACCCAGCAATTGACGTGCGCGAAGACGACGTATCAATGGGCCACGAAGCAACCGTTTCTCGCGTTAGCGAAGAACAGTTGTTCTACCTGATGTCGCGCGGAATGGCAGAAGACGAGGCCATGGCAATGATTGTTCGCGGTTTCATCGAACCAATCGCGAAAGAACTGCCGATGGAATACGCGCTTGAACTCAACAAACTGATCGAAATGCAGATGGAAGGCGCGGTCGGTTAATGAACGAGCAGACCAAGACAGCCCAACACGGACTGTCTGAGCACAGCCATGGAGCGGGCGTTCCAATTCAGATTCGCTCAGCACGAGTTCGATCAGCCGATGTCAACGACTTCGAGCTGGTCACCCAGCGTGAAGAGCAGTGGCGTTATCTTTCTACCGACCGTCTCGGAGGACTTCTAGGCGAACTAGAAGAATTCACGGGCGACCTTGGGCTCACAGCACCCGATGACGTGACCACGGCGTGGGTTGGCCGAGACAACGAGCTTTTCGGCAAGGCCGGTCTTCCAGAAGACCGTATCTCTGCGGCCGCCTGGACTACCTGCGACGCGGCTTACCTGATCACGGTTCCAAGCAGCGAAAACGCGCAAGAGATTTCGCTAAAAGTTACTAGCGCAGACTCCACTCCGAGCGCACTTCACCTGATTGTTGATGCAAAGCCGTTCTCGAACTCGACCATTGTGATCGACCACACCGGTGATGCAGTGCTTGCCGAAAACATCGAAATCAACGTTGGCGACGAAGCCCAGCTGACCATCGTGAGCATCCAGGACTGGTCTGAAGATTCAATTCACACCTCGGCCCACTTCATTCGCCTCGGTCGCAACGCCCGAATCAAGCACATCGTGGTTAGCCTCGGTGGCAAGACCGTGCGAGTTGTGCCATCGGTCGAGTACACCGGCCCTGGTGCCGACGCCAACCTGCTTGGCGTCTACTTTGCAGACGCGGGTCAATATCTCGAACACAGGCCGTTCATCGACCACTCAGAGCCAAACTGCAAGTCGCGAGTCACTTACAAAGGCGCTCTCCAGGGAACCAAGGCACACACCGTTTGGGTTGGCGATGTCCTCATTCGCAAGGCTGCAGAAGGCACCGACACCTACGAGTTGAACCGTAACCTGCTGCTTACCGACGGTGCAAGAGCCGACTCGGTTCCTAACCTCGAGATCGAGACCGGTCAGATTGAAGGAGCAGGTCACGCCAGTGCATCCGGCCGCTTTGATGACGAACAGCTTTTCTATCTACAGGCTCGCGGAATCAGCGAAAACGAAGCTCGCAAACTCGTGGTCTTTGGTTTCTTGAACGAAATCATTCAGCAAATAGGTATCGAATCGGTCGAAACCAGGCTCGCAGAGTCGATTGAGGCCGAGCTAGCAAGGAGCACACACTAATGGCTATCGAGATTTGCCCCGTCGAAGACATCAAGCCTGGTCGCGCAATTCGTGTCAAGCTAGGTGACCACGCGATTGCTATCGCGCGCACCAAGTCTGGTGACGTCAAGGCGATCGATGACAAGTGCTCGCACGGTGAAATTTCACTGAGCGAAGGCTTCGTCGATGACGAAACCATCGAATGCTGGGCGCACGGTGCGAAGTTCTCGCTAGAGACCGGCGCACCGCTGTCACTACCTGCCTATGAACCAGTTGCCGTCTACGAAACGTTCATCGAGAACGGCATCATCTTTTTGGAATACGAAGCTTAGCCTCAAGAGAGAGAACCCATGTCAATTCTTCAGATCAAGAACCTACACGTCTCAGTTGAGACCGATCAGGGCCCGAAGCAGATTCTTCGCGGCGTCGACCTGACCATTCGCAACGGTGAAACCCACGCGATCATGGGCCCGAACGGTTCAGGCAAGTCGACTCTTGCCTATTCAATCGCCGGTCACCCTAAGTACGAAGTAACCGAGGGCGAAATTCTGCTCGACGGCGAGAACGTGCTTGAAATGAGCGTGGATGAGCGTGCTCGCGCAGGTCTCTTCTTGGCTATGCAGTACCCGGTCGAGATTCCTGGAGTCTCGGTAAGCAACTTCTTGCGCACCGCAAAGACCGCCATCTCGGGCGAGGCTCCGAGCATCCGTGGCTGGGTCAAAGAAGTTCGCGAGAGCATGGATGCACTGCGCATGGACTCGGCGTTCACTGAGCGTAACGTCAACGAAGGTTTTTCAGGTGGAGAAAAGAAGCGCCACGAGATTCTTCAGCTTTCGCTGCTGAAGCCTAAGTTTGCCGTTCTCGACGAGACCGACTCAGGACTCGACGTAGACGCACTCAAGACCGTTTCAGAGGGCGTAAACCGCGCGAAAGAGGCCAACGACCTCGGCGTGCTGCTAATCACCCACTACACCCGTATCTTGAAGTACATTCAGCCTGATTTCGTTCACGTCTTCGTGGCCGGGCAGGTTGCCGAGCAGGGTGGGCCTGAGCTTGCTGAGCGCCTAGAGGCCGAGGGTTACGACCGCTACGTGAGGGCCTAATGCCTAAAGAGCTAGAAGCAGCCAAGTACGACGAGGTTATCGAAGCCCTCAAAGACGTCATTGACCCTGAAATCGGCGTAAACATCGTCGACCTAGGTCTCATCTACGGGCTCGAAGAGTCAGAGGATGACGGCTCGCTCCTAATCAACATGACCCTTACCTCGGCAGGTTGCCCGCTAACCGACGTTCTCGAAGAGCAAACCGCCGAGGCCCTAGACGGTCACGTCGAAGCGTTTCGAATCAACTGGGTGTGGATGCCGCCATGGGGTCCTGAACTAATCACCGAAGACGGCCGCGAGCAAATGCGTTCGATCGGTTTCGCAATCTAGTCACAGGCCTAGACTGATGCCATGAGCATCCCAGAGCCAAGAATTATCGACCCAAGTTCAGTTCCATCATTGCGATGGGGCGTGCTCGCACCAGGATCAATCGCAGAGGCTTGGGTGGGCTCGGTTCTA
>WLFI01000102.1 GCA_009703845.1 Actinomycetota bacterium | reverse complement strand
GAGCGTCATCAAGACCGCGCGGATACACGCTAGGTGTGACCTTCAGCGGAACGCTGATGCTCTTGCCGAAGCCGAATAGTTCGGCCTGTCGGCGAATCTGGTCTTGGCCGAGCTGAATGCCAACTTGCGCGAACGGAACGTTGCACGAAAAGCGCAGGGCGTCGGCTAGCGATACCGTTGCGCGACCACCGCAGGTGCCCTCGCCCGAGTTGTAAACGTAGGTCTCGGTACCCGGCAGCTTGAATTTGCTCGGGTTGTCGATCTTCGACTCAGGGGTGAAGTTGCCGCTCTCGAGCGCCGCTGCCGAAACTACAAGTTTGAACACCGAACCTGGTGCATACAGGTCGCCACCGATAGCGCGGTTGATGAGCGGGTCACTCTTGCGCTCGAGCAAATTCTTGTAATTCTCGTTCGCCTCGACCGGGTCGTGGGTCGAGAGCAGGTTGGCGTCGAATCCAGGCTTCGAAACCATCGCCAAAATGTTGCCGGTGACCGGGTCGATCGCTACGACCGCGCCCTTCATATCGCCGAGCGCATCCCAGGCCGCCTTTTGCACCTTTGGGTCGATGGTGAGCTCGACCGAACCGCCGGTCACCGGGTTGCCCGAGAACAGCGCGTTGATTTGCTCGAAGAACTGCGACGAGTTCTTGCCAGTCAAAAAGTCATTCGACGCCGCTTCGAGCCCGGTGGCTCCGTTGAAGAACGAGAAATAGCCGGTCACCGCCGAGTAGCGGCTGCTGGTGTATTCGCGCAGGTAGTGGTACTCGTCGTCGGTCTTCACCGACTTGGCGATCGGCTCACCGTCAATCAAAATGTCGCCGCGCTGGGTTTCATAAGAGTCATAAACGCTGCGCACGTTTCGACCATCGGCCGCGAGTGAATCTGCTGAGATAACTTGGATGCCCGTGCTCGAGGCAAACAAGCTCAAGAACATCACGCCGATGACCAGCGAAACCCGTCTGAGTTCCTTTTGCATTACGCATCACCCCGATTGCGCGATGCGGTGTCGCTGAGGCGAAGCAGTAGGCCGATGATCATCCAGTTGGCGAGCAGCGACGAACCACCAGCTGCTAGCAGCGGAGTAGTCAGACCGGTCAGTGGCACAACGCGGGTGACACCGCCGATAACAATGAAGGTTTGCAACGCGATTACGAACGAGAGCCCTACCGCAAGCAGTTTTGAAAAGTCATCCGAGTGGGTAAAGCCGATGCGCACGCCGCGATAAACGAGCAGCAGGTAGGCGGCCAAGATCACGAACATGCCAGCCAGGCCAAGCTCTTCGCCGAGCGCTGCGATGATGAAGTCGCTTTCGGCTAGCGGCACCAGCTGTGGCACACCGCCGCCGAGGCCGGTGCCAAGCAACCCGCCGTGGGCCATGCCGAACAGGCCCTGCACCAGTTGGTAAGAACCACCGATGGCGTCGTAACGCTCGGTGCTGAACGGGTCGAGCCAAGCGCCGAAGCGGCCGGCCACGTAGTCCATGACCTGCGAGGCAACCAGAGCGCCGGTGCCGAACATGGTCAAACCAACCACCACATAGAGCGCACGGCCGGTGGCCACATAGATCATCACAAGAAAGAGCCCGAAATAGAGCAGCGATGTTCCGAGGTCACGTTGCAGCACCAACACCGCCAGGCTAGCCACCCAAATAACAAGAATCGGCCCGAGCTCACGCGCTCGCGGAATGTGCACGCCGAGCACCTTGCGACCAACCATCGCGAGCGAGTCTTTGCGGTTGACCAGATAGCCGGCGAAGAAAATGATCAGTGCAATCTTGGCGAGCTCACCAGGCTGAAAGGTGAATGGCCCAATGGCGATCCACAACTGAGCACCGTTGATGTTTTGCCCCAAGAACGGAACCATCGGCAGAAGCAACAGCCCGATACCGGCGACCATGGCAACAAAAATGTAGCGACGCAAGAACAGGTGGCTGGTGACGAACCAAATCACCGCGGCACAGGCGGCGATAGCCACTACCGTCCAGATAACCTGCTTGACCGCAAAGAGATCGGTGTCACCAGACGCAGCCTTGGCAATGTCGAGTCGATAAATTTCGGCAAGGCCCAAGCCGTTCAAGAAAACGCCGAGCGGCAAAATAAGCGAGTCTGCCTCAGAAGCCTTGCGACGCAAAATGCCGTGCACGACCAGAGCCGCCAGAGTCAGCGGCAACCAATAGAACCAAAAGTCCGGTCGCAAAACCTCGAGCGTGCTGAGTTGAATCTGCGCCAACTCATAGGCGTTGATACCGAACACGAAAAACAGCAGAAGCGCTTCGATGTTGCGGCTGCGTGGAACCACCCGCATGACCTTCGGCGCGGTGCCGGTGAGAATCGCGCTAACCATTGGCCTGACCATCCGTGCCGCACTCGGCGATGCTGGTTGCCAAGTCTGCGCCAATCAACTCGGGGGTGTTTTCGGCCAGCTTGCCCAAGATTCGATAGGCGTCGCAGAGGTCGGTGGCATAAATCGTGCGATCGACCAGCCCGCGACTGTATTCGGTGAGGTCTTCAACGCGGATGCCCGTGCTCTGCTTGACGCTCGAAAACGCCAGCGGGCCGAGGCTTTCGCGAATGCCCTGGTAGATGACCACTTCGCCGGCAGATTCGCCGACATAGAACTTGGTTTGCGTATAGGCGTAGCCGCCCCACAGCGCACCGATGGCCGCTGCCGAAATGGCCACGATGGTGAGCACCTGGCGAATCTTGCGGTTGAAAATGCGCTTGCGGGTATCGGCCAAAACCTTTTCGAGAAATTCGTCAGACTCGGGCACGAAGTCGGTGGTTTCTTCGCTACCTCTAAAGAGGTCACCGATCTTGCGCGGGTTGAGTAGTGCCAAACCACGGCGACCCTTGCGGTCGGCAATGACCACGTCGTTGGCCGCCGACCCAACATAGGTTGGTTGCGCCTCGTGGTCGGTTGGGGTTTCGGCGGTGAGCACGTCGACGGTCACAATAGTCACGTTGTCTGGCGCGCCCGCTTCGAGCGCCTCGCCGAGCAGGTCTTCGGCGATGGTTGAACCCTCGGCCAGCGAACGCATGTTGCGCTCAATCACCTCGTCGCTCACATAACCGCACAACCCATCGCTGCACAGCAAGAACCGGTCGCCAGGCAAAACATCTAGCACCCAGCTGTCGACCTGCGGGGTTTCTGGGGTGTCACCGAGCACGCGCATCAGCACATTGCGACGCGGATGCACGAGCGCTTCAGCCGGCGTGATGCGACCGGTATCGACCAACCTTTGAACGAAGGTGTGGTCGGTGGTCACTTGCTCAAAGGCGTCGCCGCGCATCCGGTAAATTCGTGAGTCGCCGATGTGCGCAACCACGGCTTTGTCACCCGTGAACATGAGACCCGAGAAGGTGGTGCCCATGCCGGCCATTTCGGGGTGAGCCTTGACGGTCGACGACAAAACCGCATTCGCCTCAAGCAGGGTTGAGAGCAACACGCTGCCGGCATCTTCTGGGGTGGCATAAATGTTGTCGATCGGCGCTACTCGCTGCGAAACCATCGCCGAGGCAATGTCTCCGCCGGCGTGACCGCCCATGCCGTCGGCCACAAAGTGCAACTGGTAGCCCGTGTATCCGCCATCTTGGTTGCTCGAACGCACCCGACCGATGTCAGAAACCGCATAGGTGACCAGTTTGATTGGCACGACTACGCTCGCAACTCAAATACGGTCTTGCCGATCTTCACTGGGGTGCCGAGCTTGACCACGGCCGGGGTTCCAACACGGGCGCCGGCCAGGTAGGTGCCGTTGGTCGAGTTGAGGTCTTGAATCAGCCAGTCGTCGTTCATCAAAACGAGCTTGGCGTGCTGGGTCGACGCGTATTCGTCGTTCACCACGAGGTCGCTGTTTGGGGCACGGCCGATGTGCAGTTCGCGACCGGTGAGCGGCAACTCGCGCCCAGCGTTCTCGCCCTCGGTAACTACCAGGCGGGTAGCCACAGCGCTCGCGGCACCGGAACTAGCGGCTACAACAGTCACGGGCGCCGATGGTGCGGCCGGAATCACGGGGCTCGAAAGCACGGTCGGGGTGTTGCGCTCGGTTGCGCGGCGAACCACCTTTTGACCAAAGATGTCGGCTCGAATCACCGAGATGATGCTGAAGATGAAAATCCAAAGCACGGCCACGAAGCCGATGCGAACCAAGAAGAGGGCTAACTCACTCATTGCTCACCGACTTTG
>WLFI01000101.1 GCA_009703845.1 Actinomycetota bacterium | reverse complement strand
TTGCCACGCGGTCGAATCGTAGAAATCTACGGCCCAGAATCTTCAGGTAAAACCACCGTCACCCTGCACGCTATTGCCAATGCACAGAAGAATGGCGGAGTGGCTGCCTTCATCGACGCAGAGCACGCTCTAGACCCTGAATACGCCAAGGCTCTCGGTGTCGACATCGATGCTCTATTGGTTAGCCAGCCTGACACCGGTGAACAAGCGCTTGAAATCGCAGACATGCTGATTAGGTCTGGGGCAATCGACCTAATCGTCATTGACTCGGTGGCAGCTCTGGTTCCACGAGCCGAAATTGAAGGCGAGATGGGTGATTCTCACGTCGGTCTACAAGCACGACTCATGTCTCAGGCATTGCGCAAGCTAACCGGTGCACTGAGCACCACCAACACCACGATGATTTTCATCAACCAGCTACGTGAAAAGATTGGTGTCTTCTTCGGAAGCCCAGAGACCACCGCCGGAGGTAAGGCCCTCAAGTTCTACGCATCGGTTCGTCTCGACATCCGTCGAATCGAAACCTTGAAGGATGGGCAAGATGCCGTCGGTAACCGCACACGCGTGAAGGTTGTCAAGAACAAGATGGCCGCCCCGTTCAAGCAGGCGGAGTTCGACATTCTCTACGGTGCAGGCATCTCAAGAGAAGGCAGCTTGATTGACTTCGGTGTTGAGCATGAGATTGTCAAGAAGTCTGGTGCTTGGTATACCTACGAAGGCGATCAGCTTGGCCAGGGTAAAGAGAATTCAAGAAACTACCTTCTAAACAACCCTCAGGTTGCAGAGGAAATCGAGAAGAAAATCAAGTCGAAGCTTGGCATCGGAGTTCCGCGCGCAGTTGCAGATCTGCCAATCGAAGACGAAGTAATCCTCGATGCTGTCACCGAGGTAATTCCTCCAAAGGCAGCAACCGCCTAAATTGGCTTTTCAAAAGCGTCGAGCCGCATCTGGTCAATCAGAGACTAAAGATGCGGCTCGTCCGCTTTCGCCGGAGCGCCTTGAAAAGCGAGCTCGAAACGTTTTGCTACACCAGTTGGCTCGCAGTGCTAAATCAAAACATCAACTCGCTCAGGTCATGATTCAACGCGAGATTCCTTCAGAAATCTTTGAACCGCTCTTAGATCGATTCGAAGAAGCTGGATTGATTAACGATCTGACCTTTGCCGAAACAATCGTTGCCAGCAGGCGAGCCGGTCGGGGTCTTAGTGCAGCGTCTATCAAACGAGAACTTAGAACCAAAGGCATCAGTGAAGCTCTCATCGAGCAAGTTACCGAGTCGATTACCGCCGAAGAAGAAGTGACCCTGGCCACATCTTTGGCAGTTCGCCGGGCACGCTCAATGACCAAACTCGCACCCGAAGTGCGCAAGCGCAGACTAGTCGGGTTCTTGCAACGCAAAGGCTACGGACAGCACGCGGTATTCACCGCCATAAAGGCTGCCGAGCTAGAGGCGGTAAAATCGGAGTTCTAATGAACACCAACACACTCCAGCGCTCATACGAGGTGCGAACCTACGGTTGCCAGATGAACGTTCACGATTCTGAACGCCTTGCGGGCATCCTCGAAGACGCTGGCTATGTTGTTGGTGAAGCGGGCTCAAGCGATGTGATTGTTTTCAACACCTGTGCCGTGCGCGAGAATGCCGACAACAAACTTTACGGAAACCTGGGCATGCTGTTGCCTAAGAAAACCGAAAACCCCAATCTGCAAATTGCAGTTGGCGGATGTTTGGCCCAAAAAGACCGTGACACGATTCTCAAGAAGGCGCCGTGGGTTGATGTGGTCTTTGGCACTCACAACATCGGCTCGCTGCCGGCTTTGCTCGAACGAGCTCGCCACAACGAAGAAGCAGCGATTGAGATTGTCGAGTCACTCGAAACTTTCCCGAGTAATTTGCCAACCAAGCGCGACAGCACCTACGCAGCTTGGGTTTCCATCTCGGTGGGTTGCAACAACACCTGCACCTTCTGCATCGTTCCGTCACTGCGCGGAAAAGAACGCGACCGCCGACCGGGCGAGATTTTGGCCGAAATCGAAGCTTTAGTCGCCGAGGGTGTCATAGAAATCACACTCCTCGGTCAGAACGTAAACACATACGGGGTTGAATTCGGTGACAAGGGCGCTTTTGCAAAGCTGCTTCGAGCTTGTGGGCAAATCGAGGGGCTTGAGCGCGTAAGGTTCACCAGCCCGCATCCAGCCGCCTTCACCGACGATGTAATCGAGGCCATGGCCGAAACCCCAAACGTTATGCCAACCCTTCACATGCCACTTCAGTCGGGCTCTGATCGCATACTAAAAGAAATGCGCCGAAGCTATCGCAGCGAAAAGTTCTTGGGCATCATCGACCGTGTTCGCGATGCGATACCCGATGCCGCCATTACCACCGACATCATCGTTGGTTTCCCTGGTGAAACCGAAGAGGACTTTCTTGAAACCATGCGCGTGGCCGAAAGCTCGCGTTTTGCAGCGGCTTACACCTTTCAGTATTCGATTCGCCCCGGCACCCCTGCCGCGACAATGCCCAACCAGGTTCCAAAAGAGATTGTTCAAGAGCGTTTCGAGCGCCTAATCGCCAGTTTGAACAACATCGCCTGGAAAGAAAATGAGGGGATGATCGGCAAGCGAGTCGAGGTGTTAGTGGCAAACGAAGGCCGCAAAGATTCAGCCACCTTGCGCATGTCAGGTCGTAGTCGCTGCAACCGATTGGTGCACTTCACGGTACCCGAAGGCGCAGTCGCACCTAGACCTGGCGACATTGTCGAGGTAACGGTCACCGAGGCTGCTCCTTACCACCTGATTGCCGACCCCGCGAGTGCCGAAGAGTACTCGATGCGGCGCACACGTGCTGGCGATGCCTGGGATCGTGCCGAGGCTGCTTCATGTGGGGTTCCGCCGGTAGCGCCATCCGGTAAGAAAGTTTTGTCACTAACCCCGAAATCTACGCCAATCGACTTCGAACTCGATGACTAGGCTCATCTCGATTGTCGGCCCAACCGGCACCGGAAAATCAGATTTAGGTCTTGCAATAGCCGGCGCACTGTCTAACGAGGGTCTAGCGGCCGAAATCGTAAACACAGACTCGATGCAGTTCTATCGCGGAATGAACATCGGCACCGCGAAGTTGGACGAGTCTGACCGAAGAGGGGTAACTCACCACCTAATCGACTGGCTCGAAGTCACCGACGAGTCGACGGCAGCGGAATACCAACTGAAGGCCCGCGATGTCATCGAAGGAATTCAGTCACGCGGTGCCGTTCCGATTCTGGTCGGTGGTTCGATGCTTTACATAGCTGCTGTGCTAAATACTTTCGAATTTCCTGGCCAAGACGAAGAATTGCGAGCCAAGCTAGAGCAAGAGCTGATCGAGATCGGTCCGGGCTTGATGCACCGCAAGCTACAGCAGCTTGACCCCGTGGCCGCAAGCCGCATCGACCCGCTCAATGGGCGTCGCATCGTGCGCGCTATCGAGATTGTTTCGGTGACCGGTGCTCCCTTTGCCGCAAGCCTCCCAGACGAGCCGGAATCGTGGCAACCTGTTCTCGAAATTGGTCTCAATTCCGAGCGTGCTCATCTGATCGGCCGGCTAAATCAGAGGGTTGAGCAAATGTGGCAGCAGGGTCTCGTGGCAGAGGTTGAACAGCTCATCGGGCAAGGTTTGCGCGAGGCAAAGACATCTAAGCGAGCAATCGGCTACGCGCAGGCACTGGCCCAACTTGATGGCGAATCAACTCAAGCAGAAGCGATTGAGCAAACAAAGTTGCTCACCTCTCGTTACGCCCGTCGGCAAATGTCTTGGTTTCGCCGCGACAAACGCATCAACTGGCTCGACTATCAAGATTCCCAATCTCAAGGTAAGGCAATCGACATGAGTCTCCGCTGGGTGGCTTCGGGTGAGCAACCGGCTGTTGGCGAATAGGCTTATCTAATGGCGCAGCTGATCAACTTCACTAAGGGTCACGGTACGGGCAACGATTTCGTGCTTGTTTACGATCCCGAGAACCAACTCGCGCTCACGCCTGCTCAAATTGCTAAAATCTGTGACCGCCACTTTGGCGTTGGTGCTGACGGTCTCATTCGCATCGTTCCGAGTGCTGCGCTTGATGCAGGACGCAAGTGCCTCGAGGTAGAGCCGAACGCCATTTGGTTCATGGACTACTACAACGCAGATGGTTCATCGGCCGAAATGTGTGGCAACGGAACCCGAGTTTTTG
>WLFI01000100.1 GCA_009703845.1 Actinomycetota bacterium | reverse complement strand
TGGCAACTCGGGCCAAGTCTTCGATTTCGCTCTCGGTACGCAAGTTTTTTGACCTCAGGTTCAAAAAACGCTCGTCGAAAACGATTTCGTTTGCATTCACAGCCGAGACCAACACCGGGCCCTTGAATGTGTCGGCAAGGGGTGACCCAGGTTCGAAGTGGGCGGTCAAATTCACGAATGCGGCAATACAGTGCCCCCCGAATTTGAAAAGCTGGGACTTCAGTTGCGCTTGCTGCGCCTTGTCTTTAGATACCCCGGCCGCGAGCGGAAACACAAAGCCGTCTGAGCAGTGTTCTAAAAGCGACCAGCGTGAAGGCAACTGCTCGGTTTGAGCCGCGATTACAAACTTTTTACCGAGTCTTGGCGGTTCGACGGCTGCTTGCCAAAGCACAACCACGGCGTCAAAGTCTTTACTCAGAGCATTGGTTGATCTGTTGAAGGCCTCGACGCTTTCGTCGCTTACTTCGATAAGCGCATAGTTCGGGGCTCTGCGAACTAGACCGCGCCGTTTAAGTTCTAGGGCGACAAACCAGATTGGCATAGTCTTCCAGAGCGCTCGCTTTGGTTTACCGACTTTACCCACACCCCGAGTTTAGTGAAGGTTATGAACGAACAATGTTCGTTTTTTTGCGCTCAGGTTGCGCTTAGATTGCAGTTTCACAAACGTAGCGTTAACCAATCTGAGCCTCAACCGATTGCGATTATTCTTGGGAGCAGGCGGTATTCAACCGCCAGCTGGTTTGGAGGCCGAGTTGAACGCCAGAAAAGGCGCGGGTGTTGCGCGGTTGTTGCCGTCACGGGTAGCCAACCGACTGCGGTCGATGGTTCGAGGCGCAGGTCAAAAAGATACGGTGTTTGTCGGTCTTGCCAGCATTCCCTCTCGAGTCGAGTCGCTCGAAAAAGTAATCAAGTCACTGCTCGTTCAGGCAGATGAAATCGGCGTCTATTTGAATAACTACGCAGACGTGCCAGCGTTTCTAAAGCATCCGCGCATTCGGGTGGCCAGGTCACAAAAACACGGTGATGTGCGCGACAACGGAAAATTCTTTTTTGTCGAAAAAACCAATGCAACTTTTTATGCAACCGTCGATGACGACATTGCCTACCCCGACAACTACATCGCCGAATTGATTAGATACCAAAAGTTACTCGGTGGCACTCAGGCGGTCGGAGTTCACGGTTCGATCTATCCTCGCCCGGTCAAGAAGCTGCTTTCGAACCGCTATCTTTTTCACTTCTCACACCCCACCGAGGCCCTCACGCCCGTCGACATGCTCGGCACGGGCACTCTCTTGTTCAACCGCCGCTACTGGGGGCTGCGCTATTCAGAGATCTTGACCCCCGGCATGGCAGATGTTTGGCTAGCGGTTGCCGCCGCCAAGCGCGGGTTCGGTTTGTGGTCGATTCCAAGAACCGAAAACTGGATGCACGCGCTCGAGCAAGACGAAGAGGGAAACCTGTTTCAAGAGGGAAAGTTCGATGATTCCGTGCAGGTTGCGGCACTGACCGAGGCGCGAATTGGTTCATCACGCGAATCTCTGCTCGAACGAATTGTGCGCATGCCTTGGGCGGGCGCCGACTTTGCGATTGATAGCGCGGTTGCCCTTGCGCAGGCGGCGGCGAGGTTGAGTCTGCCTCCAATCGACCTAGCTCGCTTGAAGTTGTATGGGGGTGCGATTGTTGCCCACAAACGTGAGGCCAAGAATGAGGCGGTGTTCGCTGCCGAAACTTCTGAGGTCGATTACGTTGATCAACTACTCAAGCGGGTGGCGGGAATTCGCGACGCCGAGCAAGTGAATTTCGAGACGGCTTATCTAGCTGCGCTTGAGGGCGTCGATGAAGCCGCCTTGCCCGCGTATCAAAGACGCGATAAAGCCCTATTGGCTGCCAAAGCCGCAGCGCCAACGGCCTGACCAGGCGCTAAGCGCCTAGAGGCGTTCAACGTTGTCTGACCGGGTCACGCCTCTGGTGTCAAAGAAAAACTTCGAGTGCCCGATCAGCTCATCAATGTCGTAGGCGCTGTGGGCCTGCAGCAACACCACGACGTCGCTTTCGGCCGCGGCAATCGATGCGTCTGCAACGCCGGCGACAACCTGCTCACCGATGCGCAGGGTCTGAATCAACGGGTCGTGGTAAGTAACGTCGGCACCCTCGTGCATCAAAATCTCTAAAATCTCTAAGCTTGGTGATTCTCTGAGGTCGGCGATGTTTGGTTTATAAGCCATGCCAAGCAGCAAAACCTTTGAGCCACGAAGTGGCTTTTCGTCGCGGTTCAAAATTCGCTGGATGCGCGAGACCACGTATCTCGGCATGCCGTTGTTGATGTCCATGGCGGTTTCGATAAACCTAAAGTCGACGCCCAAGCGTTTCTTTACCTCGTAGCTGAGATAGGCGGGGTCAACGGGGATGCAGTGCCCACCAACTCCCGGCCCCGGGTAGAACGGCGCAAAGCCATACGGCTTGCTCGATGCGGCTCTGATGACTTCCCAGATGTCAATGCCAAGATCATGGCAGAACATAGCCAGCTCATTCACGAGGGCAATGTTTACGTGGCGATAAGTGTTCTCGAGAAGTTTTGCAGCCTCGGCTTCTTTCGTGCCTCTGGTCACGTGAATTTCACTCACGAAGCGTTTGTAGAAGTCGGCTGCAGCCTCACCTGACTTAGCGCTCTCTCCGCCGACGATCTTTGGAGTGTTTCTAATGTTGAACTTTGCGTTACCCGGGTCGATGCGTTCGGGTGAAAATGCCAGCATGAAGTCGACATCGAGCTCTCGGCCGCCTTCTTCGAGCATTGGTCTAAGCAGGTTTTTGGTTGTTCCCGGGTATGTAGTTGATTCCAAAATGACGAGAGCACCGGGTTTCATGTTTTCGGCTACGAGTGCCGAGGCGTTTTCTACATAGGTTAGGTCTGGTGCGCCTGAAGGTTGCAACGGTGTCGGCACACAAATGACAACCACATCGGCGAACCGCAGGTCGGTTGGCACAGAAGTGGCTCGGTATCCGGCGGCCAGCATTTTGGCGAGCGAGTCGTCGCTGATGTCATCAACGTGCGACGATCCCGAGTTCAATCTCGCTACCAATGCTTCGTTCACGTCGAATCCAAGAACCGTATCTCCCACTTCGCACAGAGCCTCAGCGAGGGGGAGGCCAACGTATCCCTGGCCCAAAATTGCCGTTGTCGTCATTTCACTATGGTAACGAACCGAAAAGAACAAGTAACGAGCCACAAAGAACAAATAACCCCTCGCTAAGTCGCCTAGGCTAGTGAATGTGACAGCGCTATCAGTGATTCGATCCTCGCTAGAGAGAACGAAAAAGACCCTTGCCAAGGTTTCTGACGCTGCTGCACTAATCGAGGCCAAAGCGCTAAAAATCGATTCTTCGCTGATACAGATCCGTGAAGTCTTTCAGACCACATCTGGTTCAAAGATTCGCGGCGTAGTTGACCGAACGTTTGAAAAAACCAAACGCCTTAACCTGTCAATTGAGCATCTCAAACTGCGCTGCGACCGAGTCGTCGCGAAAACCCGAAACCTAGATCTCGATCTAAAAAATTTGACCGCCCTAGGTTCCTATATGGGTTCGTTCCGCGCGCAACAAGACCTGGCTAATCTCAGAGCCGAGGCCGATGATATCAAGAGCATGCTCGAGCCATTTGCGATTGCGTCAAAGAGTTGGGTCACCGAGCTAGAGAAGTTCAGCATCCAAGCCAATTGGAGCTATCGCGTCTATTTGGCAATTGACCGGCTCAGAACCGGTTTCGACGACCTTGGTTTGCGAGATTTGATTTGGTTGGTTTATGGCCCGGCAACACCTGCCGACCACCGCAGGCGTGCACTCTCAGAACTTCTCTCTTGGGCCCACACGTCAAACGACTTCGAACTTCTAAACCTCGCCTCGGAGCACATGAAGGCCTACTGGGTTTCGCCAGACCGCTATTCGGGAAGCGACAGAGAACTTGTGCTTCGTCTCGAAGGTATTCGCCAGATTGACGAACCAGCCGACAGCGGCATGTTCGTAGCCTTGCTTGATGCAAGTCGCAGAAGAACCGAAGACTCGCTGCTCGCCGGCGCAAACTTGGTTTCTCGGTTGGCGCTCACGGCGATTCCAGATCTTGGTCTGCAGCTGCAACTCGATTGGATAAACGCGGCTCTTGAACTTCGCGGCCTAGAGCCTGTCAAATTCAACAGCGAACTCGGATCGACGCCATTCGACCAGCTCGATTGCGACTTGCCTGCCGA
>WLFI01000010.1 GCA_009703845.1 Actinomycetota bacterium | reverse complement strand
CCCCGATAGGCATGAGGCCCCAAACCAGGGTGCGACGGGTGCCGTGAATTCGGCCGAAGATTTCGTTGGGAATTAACGCATGGTAGAGGCTCATGAGCAGGATGTTCCAAAGTGAAACTCCAAAGCCACCGATAGCCATTGCAACCATGAGTGAAACAACCTCGGGTACAAAGCCCTGAACCAAACCAAAAATCGTCGTGATGGTGATTCCTGCAGCAAGCGCTGTTCCTCGACCAAATCGCTTCGAGATTTTCGCGGCGAAAAGTGCCCCAGCTACAGCTCCGATTCCACCCGAAAGCAAGACCGTACCGAAAGCTGCCTCTGGCACGCCAAGCTCTTCGACCAAAAACAGAGCCTGGGTCGCATTAGAAAGGGTGAAGCACATACCGAGCGCGGCGGTGGTTAAAACCAAACGCAACAATTTCTTGTCATTCAGTAGGTAGCTGACGCCAGCCTTCATCTCGGCAGTGAATGCGGGTCGTTGCTTTTTAGCTATAGAAGAAACCGCGATCATCTCTCTCGGAATCGCCGAAATCATCAACGCGGCCAAGAAGAAGCCGATCGAGTTAAACAAGAACGGCAATGCGGCGACGAGGGTGAACAGCAGCGAGCCAAGCGGTGTGCCGATGAAACCCGCCAGCACGGTGTCTGCAGCCTGCATCCGAGAATTGCCGCGCTCTAGCTTCGAATGCGGAAGAACCGTAGGAATCAGCGATTGCAGACCGGTGTCTGAAACAACGTCGCAGATACCCACTACGAAGATGACCAAATAAAGCAACCAGATAGTTGTGAAGTCAAAGAATATGGCAGAGCACAGAAGGCTGGCCATGGATGCTCTAACCAACGCGGTTACGGTTAGCGCAACTCTGCGGTCGATGCGATCAAGGAGCGTGCCGACCGGAATAGCGAATAGCAGCCAAGGCAGCATGTATAGAGCGCCCGTGAGCGAGATCAGAAATGGGTCGCGTGTGAGCTGCAGGGCGAGCAGCGGTGAAGCGGCAGCGATTAAGCCGTCAGAAAGTTTGATGAGTGCGAAAGCCGAAAAAAGGCGGTTAAAGGCGGCGCCGAGTCCATCTTGTGCTTTATCAGTCACCGCTGCTCCTTTGCCAACTAACAAAGCCTAACCAAAGAAAAAGACCCCGGTGATCGCTCACCGAGGTCCCTAACTTTGAGGACTTACTTCTTAGCAGCTGGCTTCTTGGCGGCTGGCTTAGCAGCAGCCTTAGGAGCAGCCTTAGGAGCAGCCTTAGGAGCAGCCTTAGGAGCAGCCTTAGGAGCAGCCTTAGGAGCAGCCTTAGCAACTGGCTTCTTAGCGGCTGGCTTAGCGGCAGCCTTTGGAGCAGCTTTAGCAACTGGCTTCTTAGCAACCGGCTTCTTAGCAACCGGCTTCTTAGCAGCTGGCTTTGGAGCGGCCTTTGGAGCAGCCTTTGGAGCAGCCTTAGCAGCAGGCTTCTTAGCGACAGGCTTCTTAGCGACAGGCTTCTTAGCGACAGGCTTCTTAGCGACAGGCTTCTTAGCGACAGGCTTCTTAGCGACAGGCTTCTTAGCGGCTGCGATTGCGTCTTCTACAGCGTCAACAGCTTTAGCGACTCCAGCTTTTGATACCTTGGTCGCGGTCTTCACGGCTGCGCCGGCTTTCTTCTCTACTACCTTTGCGGTAGCGGCAACCTTCTTCTCGGCTTCTTTGGCAACGCGTCCAGCCTCTTTACCAGCCTTCTTGGCAGCAACTTCAGCCTTAGCCTTTACTTCTTCAAACACTTCCGCGCTCTCTTTGGCAATGTCGGCAGCTAGTTCGGTTGTTGCCTTGGCAATGCCAGGGGCGTTCTTCTTGAAGACCTTTTTAACGCGGTCAAAAATGCTCACAGTTTTCTCCTACATGGAATTTGGGGATTCACTAAAGTTTACCGCCCCAAGGTTGAAATGTAACTAGGCAGAACAATTAGCCGGTGGCACGGCGGCGCTTCAAAATTTCATCCAGCGCCGTTCCACCTAAGAATTGTTCAGCTTCGACTGCTGATTCGTCTGCAGCTGCAGTGTTGATTTCGATTACCTCGGCAAAACTTACTTGCTCAATCGCACCTTCAGAACCTCGGTAAAGGGGACGAGGCACACCAGGAGCAGACCAGGCTCGAGGATCGCGAGTCTCTGCTGCGTTTTCAGATGATGAGGGCTGCCTGGTTCGATCAGGCAGTGCAACGTTTGCTCGCCGTTGTGCAGCTTTACTTCGAATGACACGAGACGAATCGAGCGCGCCTAGGTATGCGCGGTGAGCCGCGCGGTTCAGAATAATGGCGGCGACTGCCACAAGTGCGCTAGCAACTGCCCAAACCAAGACCTCGGGATTGGTCGCGAGAATTGCAAGAGTCCACGAAAAGACTGCAATTGCCGGAAGGCCGACAAACAAAGTTCCGCGCTTGATCAGCATGGCTTTGTTCGCAGACTTTGCAACTCGTTGCTGCTCAGAGCTCGAGAGTTTTGCTACAACCTCGGCTTGACTCTGCTTTGCCACTGCTAAATCCTCGCGGTTTTTTTCACGTTCGCTGGTGCGAGACATCCAAGAGGGAAGAAACATCAGGAACCAAACTCCAGCGAGTGCAGCGAGCATCAGCCCACCAGACATTGAAGTTAAGTTCATAACTCTAAAGATATGAGTCGAATTAATTGACCCTAGGCATTTGGCTCGGTGTGTTTAGATTTCGCTTCAAACGGGTATGCGATTGCAGGCACTCTTGCGCGAAGCCAACGGTTCAGCACGCCGCCGTCAACTTCTTCTCGAGTCAAGGCAAAGACGTAGTGATCTCGCCAATCTCCATTGATGTGGATGTAGCGTTCCTTCAGCCCTTCGAAACGAAACCCTAACTTCTGAACCACGCGAAGGCTTGCCACATTCTCGGGACGAATAGCAATCTCAACTCGATGCAATCCAACCTGGTTAAACAAATAGTCGGTTACCAGCGCCACTGCGGTTGGCGCTACTCCGCGACCGGCAACCTCTGGCGAGACCCAGTAACCGATTACGGCGTTAGATACCGATCCGTAAAGCACGTTAGCCACGTTGAGCTGGCCGGCGATCTCGCCATCGACTTCAATGATGAACGGAAAACCCCAGCCATCGTCGGCTTGCCTGAGCAGACCACGAACCATCGCCTTAATGTCAAAACTCTGCGGGGCGTTTGGAATAGTTGCTTCCCAAGGTCTTAGCCAGGCACGATGGCCAAGAATAAGGCGCTCAAGCGACTTGACGTCGCGCATTTTCACAAGGCGCAGTCTTACCGCGTCGTGAGTGAGAGCAAAATTCATGGCCACGATGGCAAGATTAGTCGCATGACCGATTCAGAAGTTACACAAGCCAAAACTGCGCTGCGCAGCAAAATTCGAGCCGCTCGCAAATCAAAGCAAGAGGGGCACTTCTGCGAAGATGAGCACGACGAACACCTGGTGATGTTTCTGGCTGACCAAAACGTGCGCAAGATTGCTGCATACATCGCCCTAGATGATGAGCCGTGCACAGATCTACTACTCGACGTCTGCGAGCAGGTAGGAATTCAGGTTTTGGTGCCGCGAGTTGTTCAAGACGACCTTGAGTGGGCGATTTTTAACTGGGATGAACTAGCCGAAGGCGAATTCGGAATTCTCGAGCCTGTCGGTCCGGCCGAACCCCTTCAGGTTGACGCCGTCTTGGTTCCTGCCTTGGCCGTTGACGCTGCTGGAAACAGGCTCGGCAAGGGACGTGGCTTCTATGACCGAGCTCTAGCCGAGCTCGACAGTCGAGTTCCGATCATTGCGCTGGTGCATGACGAAGAAGTGTTTGAAGAAATTCCTCACGAGACACATGATCTCAAAGTTGACTACGTCGCCTGCTGCACCGGTGTTCACAAACTCGACTGACGTAAAATCAAATATCGACAGCTTTAAAAACCCAACGGAGAAACACTTTGCCAACTTATTCTTATGCCTGCAAAAAATGTGGGCACGAGTTTGACGTTCAGCAATCAATCACAGACTCGGCATTGACAGAATGCCCTGAGTGCTCGGGCGACTTAAGAAAAGTGTTCGGCAACGTTGGTGTCACCTTCAAAGGCCCCGGTTTTTATAAAACCGATTCTGCCAAACCTTCTTCTAGCTCTGAGTAGCTCTAACCCCAGTGCGGTGGCTTGTCGTTTTTCAGTCTTGAATCGTTAGATTCAGCCCGGTCTCCCCAAGCTTCATCAGACTCATCAAAAGCCGGAACGTCAAACAATGTCTGTGGTCGTTTGGTGAGTTGCATTCCCAAAGATTCGCCGATTCGAATCGCCAACGCCTCTGGGTCTGCAAAAAGCTCGAATGTGTGAACGCGAACAACGCGCCATCCCATCGCCTTGAGCAAGGCAGGGCGAAGTCTCACCCGTTCAGAAATAGAATCGCCCGCCAAGTTCCAGTCGGGTAAAACGGCCGCGGCCTTGTTGGCATAGCTCACCACCAGAGGCAGCTGGCCGCCGAGATTGAGCTCAACGCGAGCCCCGAGTTTGGCTAACCGAAGCGATAGGTCTTGCAGCAACGGATCTTCATCAAACTCTTCTGCTGGCGCTAACTTAGAACCATCAAGCACTTCGGCTAAAAGATTATTGACGTTCAGCGGACCGCCCTGTTGCAGTTTCTCAGAACCAAAACAACTAACGATGGTGATGCTGTTTCGGGCGCTGACCAAAAGATTCGCCAAGTGGCGTCGACCAGCGGGCGCGCTAAGCTCACCGATGATTTCAGGAGCTCGACCCTCACCGTCGGTTCCGAATCCGATAGAGAAAATGACACGGTCGGCTACACGATGCGAGAGTGAAGCGACCGATGTGACCTCGAATTTTTCGCGGCCGTGCGAATCAAAGAACTCCTCTAGCTCAGCCTTCGACTTTAGGGCGATGCGCAGTGCTTGGTCGATGCGGTCTGCGTGCAACTTGGATGCGGTAGCGACCAGCAGCGAATCCTCAGGCTGCTCTGCAGCATGTTTCAGCACCAGCGACACAACTCGGTCAACCTCGGCGTCTGGGCTTTCAACAGCGCTGGTTCCCTTTGTGCTCGATCCAATTCCCGAAGTAATCAATTCAATTAATAGATTCGAGTTGCCCAAAAACTCTGCTGCGGTCGGAGCGAACAAAATGCGATTCTGATAAAACTCGCGATTGATGAGAGCGCCCAAAGCTTGCCCGTTTGGTCGCCATGATTTTTTCAAAACTACTAGATCATGGCTATTCGCCACGGCAGAGTGAACCGAAGGCACAATTCGTTCGCGCTTGAGCGAATACTCGTGGCACTCAACTTCGAATCCGCCTGGAGCAGCGATGGCTTCATCGCCGAACGAAATCACTTGTTCAACGCGCTGCAGCGCGGCAATATTTTCGGCGACAGTTGTGCCGGCAGCATCCAAGATTAAGGCAACATCGAACCGATCTTCGGTCAGTTCTCTGCTGACCAAATACGGCGATGTCATGACAACAGGCACAAGGTTTCCATAAATGTCTGGAGCTGCTGCCTTTAGCGATTTGAAGGTGGCTTGTTTGGTGCGCAACAACGCTTTCAGGTTTGCAGCCTGGTCAGCATGATCTGCAAGAGCTTTGTGCCACTTCAAAGAGAGCTCATAGGCCAAGTGCGCGCGCGATTCGAAATTCACAGCACTGTCGGCTGCGGCAAAGTCTTCTTCAATCGAATCGATTTGTTCAGCGGTGTACTTCATGACCGAAGCGTCCCTGGCCACAAGATACTCAAGTGCAGACTGCCACCAAGACAGATCTAGTTCGGCTGCTAGATGCTCACGTTTTACCTTGAGATTGGCTAAATCACGGGCCAGCGCCGAGATGCCTTGCTCACGCAACTGCTCACGCAAAGCATTTCTTACCTCGAGATTTTCGAGCGGCTCTCTGTCGGCCGCCATCGAAGATAAGGCTTTCGCTAACTCGAGCAAAGGCATTTTCAAAAGTGGTTTTGCCGAGGCATCATCGTCAACATGAGATTGAAGTGAAGCCAGGTCGGTTACAAAATTTTGATAGGCAATGAGTGCCTCATTGATACCCGTTGGCACCTCGGGTTTGTTTTCATTCAGAGAGTATTGTTGCCACGCTTGTCGTTGCTCATTTGCTGCAGTGAGCGCAACGTGCAGATCGCCAACGCTCATGCCTGGTCGGATGTATTCCTTGGCCAGTTTCTTGAGCCTTCTGCGACTTGAACCTGAGAGTTCAGACTTTGCAGTTCTTGGCCCGGTTGCTGCAATCAACTCGTCGAGCGGTCGGTCAAAAACTTCGGGCACAAATCGCGCCAGAGATTCTCGGATGCCCACAAAGAGTCTTAGGTACACACCCCAGTCTTCAACCGTCGCTGCCGGCCTAAAGTGTGACTTTCGAATGAACGAGTCAAGCAGATTGGTTAGCTCGGGCAGCACCGTTTTTTCTAAACGACTCGCCAGCTCTAGAGCTTCATCTACTTGAGCCTGGGTGTCGAATTTGGCTTGGAACCAGGCGGTCTCGGTTGATGCAAAATTAAACTCGCCAAGGTCGTGAGCTTGGTAGAGCAGTTCTAGAGCGCTCGAGCGATGTGACTCATCAAGCAAATACTGAGGCTTGATGCGAGCACTGGTTTGCGGAGCTCTAGCCATAAGGCTGAGTTTCGCGAGCGCCACCAAGCACTCTGAAACTGATAGCCCAACTTTTTCGTCACGCTTGACAAGCAGGTCTAGATACTCACTCACCCTTGACTCGGCCGATGTGCGCAACTCCAGCGGAGCATCCAAGTTTGAAGCAACCGCTTTCTCATTTCGACTGATCGCGGCGATGACGTCGAACCAGGTGGATTCTGATCGAATAGCTAGGCCGCCGAGCCCGAGACCAGCGAAACGGTCGGCTAGCTCGCTCAATGTTTGGCGGCGCGGTGCGACAACGAGCACGCGCTTATTTGCCGCAACCAATCCAGCAATCGTGTTGACGACCGTTTGGGTGTAGCCGCAACCTGGCAACGTTTCAACAGCGAAGCTATCTCCGGCAATGGCACGCGCAACGACCGTGCGTTGAACAATGTCGGCATCGCTGATGATGAGTGTTTCGCTGGCTGGCGAAGTGTCAGACGTTGGTCGTTGAATTTCTGCTTCTAAGCCAGCCAGAGCCCGCAGCAGCGGGGTTTCGTTCTGCTTCACATCAGCGTGCAACTCAATCGATTCGGTTGCAAAGGTTCCAACAGCGAGAATGCGGCGAGTCTCAAGATTGGCCGTCGGTCCAGCTAAGTTCGCCAAATATTCGAGCGCCGATATCGGAAGCAAATCTGCCCCGGCACCCAACAGCGACAGCAGAAGACCTTCATCTACCCTGGCGCCGTAACTAACCTCTAAGGCCTCTACCAAGCCAGGATTAACCCTCGGATGCTCCCCTAGCCGCAATTCGAAATCATCGGTTTTACGCTCCAGGGTCAAAGGCCAAATCAAAATTGGTAACGCTAGGTCAAAACCATCGTGTTCCAGATTGACAAGCCCGCCAACCAGCCCGAGGCTCTTGATTCCGAACTGCGAATCTAGAATTTCGGCTCTCTGCTTTATGCGTTTAGCTGCCGAGTAGGCTCGTGAAAATGCCAACGGGTCACGAAAAAGATTAGAAAGAACGCCGGTACGGGCGGCTGCCAACTGAGCCAAACCGCCGGGATGCGCGCGCTCAAGATCGATTTGCCCAACGTTGTTTGGCTCAAAGTTCAAGAGCGTGTTCGTGAAACCGATCTCTCGAATTTCGCGCAGCCAAACATTCCAGTCGATGCGGCCAGAACCATTGGAATCCATGGCTACAGACTAACTTTCTCAAGGGGTGCGGGCTCGGAGGCTTGCGGTAAGGCAAGGTATATTGGGGTTTTGCGGCTCCGTAGCTCAGTGGATAGAGCAGAGGTTTCCTAAACCTTGTGTCGTAGGTTCGATTCCTATCGGGGCCACAAAAAACCGGGTGCCACCAGCGGTGACACCCGGTTTATTTTGTCTAAGCTCTAGGCGACGCGAACGCCCTGTTTTTTTGCGAAGTCTTGGTCGCTCTGAGTCAAATAAATGATTCCCTCGACTAGGCCGATGATTGCTGGTACATAGGTCCAGACCAACAACAGATAGACAACACCTAAGCCAACTTTGCCTAAGTAGAACTTATGAATTCCAAGCCCACCGACCAAGATTCCTAAAACGCCGGCGGTAACACGAGACTTAACGGGCGTATAAGGGTTGGCTAACGGCTGGCCTACCGCCGGCTGAGCGACCGGCTGAGCGGCCTGCTGAGTTGCCTGCTGATCTGCTACTGGGTGGCCACACTGCGGGCATGCCGCGGCCATAGGGCTCACCGCGTTACCGCAGTGGCTGCAGAAGTTTCCTGCCATTTGTTTCTCCTCTTCGACTGGAACGGAGAATCCCCCATTCATAAAAACAGATTAGTGCCCTTATTTAGGCGGCCTGAGCAAAATTCAGAAACTCATCCCACTCGGGTTCAAATCGCTCAGCACCCCGAACAGTCCAGGCGATTCCCTGAGGCATCCGAGGTTGATTGCGGAGCTCCCAACCAATTTCAGCGAGGGTCTTGTCGCTCTTGGCGTTGTTGCATTTTAGGCAACATGCCACCAAATTTTCCCAGGTGTCTTTGCCGCCTCGCGACTTGGGCTGCACGTGATCGATGGTGTTTGCCGACTTTTGGCAGTAGGCGCATCGATACCCGTCGCGACGAAGCACTCCCCTTCGCGAAACCGGCACATGACGGGATGTCGGTACCCGAACATAGCGCTGCAACAAGATCACCGATGGAAGTGTGAAGTCTTTGGAGGCACTGTGAACCTGCAAGTCACCCGCTCCGGCAAGAACTGTGGCTTTTTGGTTCAGCACTAAAATCAACGCACGTTTGAACGAGACCACTGCGAGTGGTTCGTAGCCAGCGTTTAGAACTAGAGTTCGCACGAATCAACCTTTCGAAGGCATCCAGACGGATTTCTGGATTTTCGGTGGGTAGCGCAGCCGAGAAACAAAAAACGCGCCGTCAAAAATGACGACGCGCGTTTGCGGTGTAAGCCCGGCAGGACTGATGGGGTTGGCGCATTTGGTAAACGTGCTTGGCGGGCATGCTCTGCAAAGTCATCAACTCCTCCTAACCGAGAAAACGATTGCGCTACTTGCGAAGAGATTACGCCCAGAATCGGTGTGAGCTATGAATGAAACGCCAACAAAACATGACGATTTGGTATCAAAAAAAACGAGCGAATTCAGGCTTCAGTCGCCGAAACCCAAACCGACTTAGCCGTCGATGCCCAAGCGAACAAAGTAGTGGTTTGGGGTGAAGATTGGGGCTAGTTTCACTTTGTCCCCGCGAAGTGGCGCGTGGTAGAACATACCGTTGCCCGCATAAATGCCGTCGTGGCTGTGGTCGTTCATGATTACGAGGTCGCCCGGTAGGGCATCCTCTGGATTGATGATTTTACCCATGCGGGCCTGGCCGTTCACCGAGTGTGGCAGAGCAATACCGAACTGCGAGAACACGAACTTCACATAGCCGGAGCAGTCGAAACCAGCAGGAGTTTCACCACCGAAGACATAAGGAACGCCAACGTATGTAGCCGCAACCTGCATCACCTTTTCGGTGTTGTAGGTCGGGAACGGCGGGTTCAGCAGGTAATCCTCGGCGGTTGGGCCGGCATAGTCACGGTAGGCGGTGATGGTTTGTTGGCGAAAGAGCTCTTCGGCTGAGATGTCTTTGGCAGTACCGCGTTTGTAGTTTTGCAAACCGATCTGAGTCACGGTAAGACCCTGAGTTTCGGCGTCAGCCGCGAACAGGCTTGGGTCTAGCGATCCGACACCTGCAAATGCAGCCAACTCTGGGCTCATCGCATATGCGGGCAGTGCCGCTGTGGCCATCATTCCCGAGAACACCAACATGGTTAGGTAGGCGCGAACAGGCTTCAACCTGGCGGTCAGGGTAGTTCGAACAGCTGGAACAACGAATGCGGCCCCGGTCAAAGCATCTTGAGTAACCACTGCAACTTCGGGAGCGTTCTTTGCAGCCAAACGGGCAGCTCTGCGATCGGCGCGACGAATCGAGCGTTCTTGCTTTGCAAGCAATGATGCTTCGACCGAACTACGACTGCGCAACTCAAACTGCTCGAAGACATTGATCTTCACGTTTGCGCGTCTGCGACCACCGGGCTTTTGGGCCAAGGCAAACCTCCAAGTTTCAGTAACTCTTCGAGCCACTCTCGTATCGAAACTCATCGTTTTAGAAAATCTGAATTACGAGATTAGAAACAATTCAGATTCGACTGCAAGTTCAGGTTTGTGAACTGCAATACCTAAAGTTTACCCGCGGTTCTCATAATCGTGCCAAACCGTACCTGTGAATCTGCCGGCCACAGATTCTCGGTGGGCTCTAACGGGCGGCCTCAACAAATAGGTGAGCGGCAAGGTCGTGGTCTAGAGCCAATCCAGCGTCTTGGCCGTCTAGCGACACAAAGATGCGGCCATCTATGTGATCAGCGCTGATTACTGCACCGGGAATCAGACCGATGCTCTTGAGCTCGCCAAGAAACTCTGGGTCGATCTGAATTGGTTCACCGATTCTTCGCAAGACCAAACCGGATGCGCGGCCTTCGTTTGCCAACACGGCTGGTAGCGAAACGACCCCGTCGACAAAGAGCGGATTCGGAGAGAAGCCGAGTTCTTCAAGCCCAGGTATCGGGTTTCCGTATGGAGACAAATCTGGCGACGAGATGAGCCCGATGATTTTGCGCTCTACCTCTTCGCTCATTACGTGCTCCCACCGGCAGGCCTCTTCGTGAACAAACTCCCACTCGAGACCGATAACGTCGGCCAGCAAGCGTTCGGCCAATCGGTGCTTTCGCATGACTCGAACTGCCTCGAGCCTGCCTTGTTCGGTGAGGTCGAGGTGGCGATCATCGGCGATTGTCACTAGGCCGTCGCGAGACATACGGTTTACGGTCTCAGAAACGGTAGGGCCAGAATGCCCGAGGCGCTCAGAGATTCGAGCTCGGAGTGCAACCTGACCTTCTTCTTCGAGTTCGAGAATGGTGCGCAGATACATTTCGGTTGTATCAATCAAGTCAGTCACGGTTCACCT
>WLFI01000001.1 GCA_009703845.1 Actinomycetota bacterium | reverse complement strand
CTAGCCGCAGCTGGGGTTTACCAGGACATTTTCGGCCGAGACAATTACTTCGCCGAGATCATGGATCACGGCATTGAAATCGAGCGCCGCACTCACCACGATCTTCTTCGTATCGCCAAAGACTTGAAGATGCCTTTGGTCGCGACGAATGACCTGCACTACATCCACCCGGGCGATTCCGAAGCGCACAGCGCGCTGCTGTGCATCCAGGTAAATGCTTCGCTCAATGACCCGAACCGCTTCAAATTCGATGGTTCGGGCTATTACCTAAAGTCGGCCGCCGAGATGCGCGAGCTTTTCAAGGACTACCCAGAAGCCTGCGACAACACTTTGGCCATCGCCGAGCGTTGCAATGTGGAGTTTGAGCAGCGCGAAAAAGAATTGATGCCGCGCTTCGAAGTGCCAACGGGCGAGACTGAAGATTCTTGGTTCGAGAAAGAGGTATTCGCCGGTCTTGACCGCCGTTTCGGTGGAAAGGTGCCCGAAGATCGTTTGACTCAGGCCAAATATGAAATCGGCGTTATTCACAACATGGGCTACTCGGGCTATTTTCTCGTGGTTGCCGACTTCATCAACTGGGCTAGACGCCAGGGTATTCGAGTAGGCCCGGGTCGCGGTTCTGCCGGAGGTGCCATCGTTGCCTATGCTCTCGGCATCACCGAATTAGACCCAATTCAGCATGGACTCATCTTCGAACGCTTTCTAAACCCAGACCGTATCTCGATGCCCGATATCGATGTTGACTTTGACGATCGTCGCCGCGGTGAAGTGATTCGCTACGTTAACCAGAAATATGGCGAAGACCGAGTTGCGCAGATCGTCACCTTCGGCTCGATCAAGGCTAAGGCTGGGCTCAAAGATGCAGCGCGCATCCTCGACTACCCATATGCCGTCGGTGACAAACTCACTAAGGCTCTGCCAGCAATGGTTTTGGGTAAGGATATTTCACTCGAAGACATCGAAAATGAATCGGCAGAGCGTTACGGAGAGGCCGCTGAGTTTAGAAAGCTCGTGGCCGAAGACAAAGAGGCGGCGAGGGCATATGAAGTCGCCAAGGGCCTCGAGGGTTTGAAGCGGTCAACGGGCGTTCACGCAGCCGGTGTCATCATCTCGGCCGAACCGTTGTTTGACGTGATTCCGATTATGACGCGCGAAGGCGAAGACGGCATTGTCACCCAATTCGATCAGCCGCCGCTCGAGAAGCTCGGCCTTCTAAAAATGGACTTCTTGGGGCTACGAAACCTGACCGTTATCGACGACGCGCTCGAGAACATTCGCAACAACGGCAAAATGCCGCCAGTTCTCGAAGAGCTCGACTTGGATGCCGACGAAAGGGCCTACCAACTGCTCTCGGCCGGCGACACCCTCGGTGTTTTCCAGCTCGACGGTGACAACATGCGAACCTTGTTGCGCCTATTGCGGCCTAGTGAATTTGAGCACATCTCGGCTGCTATCGCGCTGTATCGACCAGGCCCGATGGGTGAAAACTCTCACACCAACTACGCACTTCGCAAAAATGGCAGACAGCCCAACGTGCCAATTCACGCGTCGCTCAAAGAGCCGCTCGCCGAGGTGCTTGACCCGACCTACGGTTTGATCATTTATCAAGAGCAGGTTATGGCTGCGGCGCAAAAGGTTGCCGGCTATTCACTCGCCGAAGCCGATATTCTGCGCAAGGCCATGGGTAAGAAAGACGAAGTCGAACTAAAGAAGTTGTTCGCCTCGTTTAGCGCCGGTATGCAGGCCAATGGCTACGGCATGGATGCTGTTAACCGTCTTTGGGAAACGTTGCTTCCATTCGCCGGCTACGCCTTCAACAAGGCCCACAGTGCCTGCTACGGCGTGATCAGTTACTGGACCGCCTATCTCAAGGCAAACTTTCCGGCCGAGTACATGGCAGCGCTGCTAACTTCGGTTGGTGACTCAAAAGATAAGTTGGGTGTCTATTTGAGCGAGTGTCGCAAGCAGGGCATCCGCGTTTTGTCACCAGACGTAAACGAATCTTTTGGAAACTTCTCGGCCGTCGGTGGCGACATTCGATTTGGTCTAAGCGCCGTCAAGAATGTTGGCGCGAACGTCGTTGAGGGCATCGTCTCTGCTCGCCGTGAAAAGGGCGCTTTCACATCATTTAACGATTTCCTCAAGAAAGTGCCGTCGACCGTTTGCACCAAGCGAACCATCGAGTCGCTGATTAAGGCGGGTGCCTTCGATTCGCTTGGGCACACGCGCCGCTCTCTCATTGCGATTCACGAAACGGCGGTCGATTCGATTTCTTCGGTCAAGAAGAACGAAGCCAGCGGCCAGGTCGATCTATTTGGTTCCATGTTCGATGACGACCCGACTCAGGTCGTGATTCCAGATTTAGAAGAATACGAAAAGCGCGACAAGCTGGCTTTAGAAAAACTGATGCTCGGTCTATACGTGAGCGATCATCCGCTTTCAGGCCGCGAGCGCCAGCTGGCAACCTTCGCAGATCTTTCGATTGCGAATTTTCTGGCCAGCGAGTCACTCAAAGATGGTGAAGTTGTAACCCTGGCCGGTCTCGTGACCTCTTCGGTTACCAAAATCGGCCGCAAATCAGGCAAGCCATACGCCATGGTTACAGTCGAAGACTTTGAGTCAGAACTTCAGCTGATGCTGGCAGGCAAATCTTTCGATGAATACGGCCGAGTTCTTGAGGCCGACCAGGTGGTCGCTGTTCGTGGAGCAATTACGAGCCGTGACGAGGCGCGATCACTGAGGGTATTCGACATAACCATCATCGAAGGCGATGCCGAGGGCGACAACCGGTCGATCAATTTGAACATTCAAGAGAAACAGGCGACGCGAGAAAACATTGAGCGCCTAGATAAGGTTCTGGCGATGCACCCTGGCTACAGCACTGTTGTGGTGAACATGCACAGCTCCGATGGTGGTCGCCACTTTGAGCTTTCAAAGCGCGCTAGATGGTCAACCGGATTTGCTGCCGAAATAAAAGGTTTGTTTGGTTTGAGTGCGCTCAGCCAGTTGGCTGTGGTTGATGACTCGGATGCTCTGACCGATGCTGAATCAGGCGAGTTTGTCGACCGTGACGTAGCTTCGCTGATGGTAGAGCAACGGGGATTGTTCGGTGCCGACGAAACCTTCGACAACGTCGCAGATGACGACGGCGTTTGATTCAACCTCGACAATCTGCCTAATCTTCAAAATCAATACCGAGGTAACACCGTGAAGCACCGGAATTCCTCTAGCGTCGAGAGACCAGTCGGCTGGCTCGAACCGTTTGGTGTGGTCGGCGGCCATGCGGTTGGCCAGCTCAAGGTTGTTAAGCCCTAATGTGTGCAGTGCAACATACTCTGCCTTTTCAAGGCTTGGCCAAGATGATGAGCCACGTGCCACGTTGAAAGACACCAGCGGGGGAGTAGCCCCTAGCGAAGTTACCGAAGTGGCGGTGAATCCCACCGGCTTGCCTTCGGGGCTCGAGCAAGTCAATATTGCAACCCCAGAAGCATGCAGCCGAAACGTGGCCTTCAAGGCATCAACGGGGTTATCGAGGGGTGTTAGTTCATTCATCATCTTCAAGGTCAAGGGTAACCGAAGCACGCTCTAGAATTATGCGAAAGAGAAAGGCCGTGTGTATGCGTGTATTAGACCTGCGCGGTCAAGGCATGACCAACGAATTGGTCAACACACAAGTACCTCGTGCCGCGCTCGACATCTCTAAAGCTGTGCAAGAAATCACGCCTCTACTCGATGACGTGAAGAACAAGGGTGAACAGGCCTTACTAGAGGTCGCAGCGAAGTTTGGTAATCCAGACCCTAAACCCTTTCGCGTAGCCTCGCACGAGCTCGACCAAGCTTTAGAGGCACTAAAGCCTTCTCTGCGGGCGGCCATTCAAGAGAGCATCGACCGGGTTCGCAAAGTGTGCCAAGCGGTTATGCCGGTCGAAACTTCGGTCGAGCTCGCGCCAGGTGCAACCGTTCGCCAGCGTTGGCAGCCAGTCGATTCGGTTGGCCTTTATGTTCCGGGCGGCAAGGCCGTGTACCCGAGCAGTGTCGTCATGAATGTTGTGCCAGCACAAGTTGCAGGTGTTCCACGGCTCGCAATCGCCACACCGGCTCAAGCCGAGTTCGGCAACCGCCCTCACCCGGTTGTGCTTGCCACGGCCGCGATGCTTGGGGTTACCGAGGTTTACAACATTGGTGGCCCGGCAGCGGTGGCCGCTTTCGCCTATGGCGTGCCTGAGATTCCGCTCGAGCGAGTCGCGATGGTTACCGGCCCCGGCAATATTTACGTTGCTGCTGCAAAACGAGCCCTTCGAGGGGTAATCGGCATTGACAGCGAAGCCGGCACCACCGAAATTTTGATCGTTGCCGATGATTCTGCCGATGCGCGACTCATCGCTTTCGACTTGGTCAGCCAAGCCGAGCACGATGAGGCCGCCGCCTGCGTGCTGGTTACGGCCTCTGAGAGCCTCGTGGCGAGCGTTCTAGCTCAAATCGATGCAGTTGCCGCTGAAACCGAAAACTCGGCACGTGTCGAGGCTGCTCTGAACGGCATCCAATCTGCATTAGTGCTGGTTGACAGCGCGGATGCTGCGCTGGAGTTTGCCAACTTCTATGCCACCGAACACCTCGAGTTGCACACCTTTGATCCCGCGAAGGATGCGGCAAAGGTTTCCAACGCCGGAGCCCTGTTTTTGGGCAGGTACTCACCGGTCAGTCTTGGAGATTACTTGGCTGGATCGAATCACGTTCTTCCGACTGGCGAGCAGTCCAAATTCGGCTCTGGGCTTGGTGTTCACACTTTCTTGAGGGCACAGCAAGTCATCGAATACGACGAGGCAGCGCTTCGCGCGGTAGCCGAACCGGCCACGGAATTCTCGAATTCAGAGAGATTGCCGGCACACGGCGAAGCTATTGCGGCTAGATTCGACAACGAATAGCCCCTTTTGGCTAGTTGTTGCCATTTCGTTACCAACGGTTGGGTAGCCCAAACTTAAAAACCCTTGATTTCTAGCCGATTTTGTCGCGACACGCCGACACCGAAATGAATTTGATTTCAGAGCACCTAGACCACAAGATATAGTGACCCAACTACAAAAAGAGTCTAGATATAGTGTTCCCTGTGGAATTCTGTGGATAACTCTCGGTTCCATCTTCAAGGAGGAGGTTTTCGACATGCACTGTCCGTTTTGTCGCCATGCCGATTCCCGTGTGATGGACTCGAGAACCTCTGAAGATGGGGCCTCGATTCGCCGTCGTCGCCAATGTCCAGAATGCGGAATGCGTTTCAGCACAACTGAAACCGCGAGCCTCACTGTGGTTAAACGAAGCGGAGTAATCGAGCCATTCAGCCGACACAAAATCGTAAATGGTGTGCGCAAAGCATGTCAGGGCCGTCCGGTCAGTGAATCTGACCTCGCCCTACTAGCTCAAACTGTCGAAGAGACAGTCAGAGCCACCGGATCGTCACAGATTGAGGCAAATGAGATCGGCCTAGCCATTCTCGAACCGCTAAGAAAACTAGACGAAGTCGCATTCATGCGCTTCGCCAGCGTCTACCAGGGTTGGGAATCTCTGGCTGACTTCGAGGCGGCCATCAATGTACTCCGAGCAAATCGTGAATACACACAAAGTGGCGAATCGTTCGACCTGGACGAGACAAAGAGACTTACCGATCGCTAGATCGGTTAAGAAGCAACCAAACACAGCAGCAGAAGAAAGGCATTAACGTGACTGATACCTCGGCATACGCCGGCAACACCGCCGGAACCGGTGCAGGGCTCACAATTGAGCGCATTTACACAACAGAGGGCGTTCACCCTTACGACCAGGTCAACTGGGAGTACCGTGACGTCGTACAAACCAACTGGAAAAATGGCGAGGTCATCTTTGAACAGCGCGGAATCGAATTCCCGGAGTTCTGGAGCATCAACGCTTCGACCATCGTCACCACCAAGTACTTCAGAGGAGCTGTAGGCACCCCTGAGCGCGAGTTCAGCCTGCGTCAGCTAATCGACCGGGTTGTACTCACCTACACCCAAGCAGGTCGTGACTACGGTTACTTCGCCAGCGAAGAGGACGCCACCATTTTCGAGCACGAGCTCACCTACATGCTGCTAAACCAGGTGTTCTCGTTCAACTCACCGGTTTGGTTCAACGTCGGCACCAAGAGCCCACAGCAGGTTTCGGCCTGCTTCATCCTCTCGGTCGACGACTCTATGGAATCGATCCTCAACTGGTACCGCGAAGAAGGAATGATCTTCAAGGGCGGTTCGGGCGCAGGTCTAAACCTTTCGCGCATCCGTTCATCGAAAGAGCTCCTAAAGTCGAGCGGTGGTTCGGCATCAGGCCCAGTTTCGTTCATGCGCGGTGCAGACGCCTCGGCAGGAACCATCAAGTCTGGTGGCGCAACCCGTCGCGCAGCCAAGATGGTCGTGCTTGACGTTGACCACCCAGACATCGAAGAGTTCATCGAGACCAAGGCCAGCGAAGAGAAGAAGATTCGTGTTCTTCGCGATGCAGGTTTCGACATGGAGCTCGGTGGCAAAGACATCAACTCTGTTCAGTACCAGAACGCCAACAACTCGGTTCGCGTAAACCGCGAATTCATGGAGGCCGTCGAGAACGGCACCAAGTTCGGCCTGCGTGCTCGCACCACCGGTGAAGTCATCGAAGAAGTGGATGCTCGCGAACTGTTCGACAAGCTAGCTATCGCAGCTTGGGAATGTGCCGACCCAGGCATCCAGTACGACGACATCATCAACGACTGGCACACCACTCCAGAGTCAGGTCGCATTAGCGCTTCGAACCCTTGCTCGGAGTACATGCACCTAGACAACTCGTCATGTAACTTGGCGTCGCTCAACCTTCTGAAGTTCCTGAACCCAGACGGCTCATTCGACAGCGCGAAGTTCACCAAGGCTTCTGAGCTAATCATCACCGCCATGGACATCTCGATTTCGTTCGCTGACTTCCCAACCGAAGCCATCGGCGAGACCACCCGTAACTTCCGCCAGCTAGGCATCGGTTACGCAAACCTAGGTGCATTGCTCATGGCAATCGGTGTTCCATACGACAGCAAAGAGGGCTTCGCGCTAGCCGCGTCGATCACTTCGCTTATGTCGGGCGCTACCTACCGTCGTTCGGCCGAACTCGCGGCAGTCGTCGGCACCTATGCCGGCTACCCGAAGAACAAGGCAGGTCACGACCGCGTAATGGCCAAGCACGAGGCTGCTAACGCCGAGCTAAGGCCGGTCAGCGACATCGATGCAGGCGTTCTAGAAGCAGCCACCGAACAGTGGCGCTTGAACACCGAAATCGGTGCTCGCAATGGCTGGAGAAACTCGCAGATTTCGCTGCTTGCTCCAACCGGAACCATCGGCTTCATGATGGACTGTGACACCACCGGTATCGAGCCAGACTTCTCTCTTGTCAAGTACAAGAAGCTGTCAACCGGTGGTTCGATGCAGATCGTCAACCAGACCATCCCGTTCGCGCTACACCGTCTCGGCTACTCGCAAGAGACCGTAGAGGCGATTGTTGACCACATCGGTCAGCACGGTCACGTGGTAGACGCTCCAGGCCTAAAGCCAGAGCACTACGCAATCTTTGACACCGCCGTTGGTATTCGCGCAATCGAACCAATGGGTCACGTTCGAATGATGGCAGCAGTTCAGCCGTTCCTTTCGGGCGCTATCTCGAAGACCGTGAACATGCCTGAGACCGCGACCAAGGACGAAATCGCAGACGTCTACTTCCAGGGTTGGAAGCTCGGTTTGAAGGCCTTGGCCATCTACCGCGACAACTGCAAGGTTGGCCAGCCTCTAAGCGACGCCAAGGCAAAGACCGAAGAGAAGGCAGCTCCAGCTGCTGTGGCGGGCGACATCGCCCACCCAGTTCGCAAGCGTCTTCCAAAGTCACGCCCATCGTCAACCACCTCGTTCACCGTTGGTGGCGCAGAGGGTTACATGACTGCATCGTCTTACCCAGACGGCGGTCTTGGTGAAGTGTTCTTGAAGCTCGGCAAGCAGGGTTCGACCCTGGCCGGCGTCATGGACGCCTTCTCGATCGCAGTTTCGATCGGCCTCCAGTACGGCGTGCCGCTAGAGACCTACGTGAAGAAGTTCACCAACGTCAACTTCGAGCCAGCAGGTTTGACCGATGACGCAGACATTCGCATGGCGAAGTCGCTGATGGACTACATCTTCCGTCGTCTAGCTCTTGACTACCTGCCATACGAAACCCGTTCGGCACTGGGCATCAACACTGCATCAGAGCGTTCAGCCGCTCTAGACGCAGCTGGCGGTTACCCACCGGTAATCGAAATCGAAAGCAGCTCGGCAGCAGCCGTAGCGGCCGAAGAAATCGAGGCCGTGGTCGAGATCACCCAGTCATCAGCACAATCGGTGACCATCGAGGCGAAGCCAGAGGCTAGCCGCGAGGTTCACTCTTCAGCTGAGTTGTTCGAACTGCTCCAGGGCAAAGAGTCGGATGCTCCGCTGTGCTTCAACTGTGGAATCAAGATGCGCCCATCTGGTTCATGCCACGTCTGCGAAGGCTGTGGATCAACCAGCGGTTGCAGCTAAACAATCAACCAGAAAGTGGTCGGCACCTTAGGGTGTCGGCCACTTTCGGCTTTAAGCGCAGGTAACCTAGAGTCGTGCTCTACAACCTCATCTTTCGTCTGGTCTTTGCGCGACTTGACCCAGAATTCGTTCACCACGCAGTGGTTTTGGGCTTGCGAATCGCAAGTGCACTACGACTAACCAGCCTGGGTCGACTAAGGGCGAGCGAAGCTCAAATCGTCGAGGCACTCGGATTGAAATTTCACGGTGCTTTTGGTCTAGCAGCCGGATTCGACAAACACGCCATCATGATTCGCCCGATGGGTGACCTTGGTTTCTCGCACGTAGAAATCGGAACGGTAACTGCCAAGCCACAGCCCGGTAACGATAAGCCAAGGCTTTTTCGCCTGATCGATGACCGAGCTTTGATCAATCGCATGGGGTTCAACAATGAGGGTGCTGACGCAATCGCTAAGCGACTTCGGCAGCTTCGAGAGCGAAACATCGCCAAGTTACCCATCATTGGTGTGAACATCGGCAAGAGCAAGGTCACTCCCGTTGAAGAGGCAGCCTCTGACTATGCCTACAGCGCCAAACTGCTGTCGCCGTATGCCGACTATCTTGCCGTGAACGTTTCGTCACCGAACACGCCGGGACTGCGTTCGCTTCAGGAGGTTGCGGCACTTAGGCCCATTCTTCAGGCCGTCTTGGCCGAATCGAACGGCAAGCCTGTGCTGGTCAAGATCGCCCCAGATCTAAACGACCAAGACATCATCGAAGTCGCGAAGCTGGCCACCGAACTAGGTCTAGCGGGCATCATCGCAACCAACACGACAATCTCGAGAGAGAAACTGAAAACCGCCAAGTCAAAGGTCGACGCTATTGGTGCCGGAGGCTTGAGTGGCGCGCCTCTGAAAGCACGTTCCCTAGAGGTTCTGCAGGTGCTCAAAGCCGCCATCGGCAAAGGTCAAATAATCATCTCGGTGGGTGGCATCGAGACCGCAATCGAAGCACGCGAACGCTTAGCAGCAGGCGCAACTCTCGTTCAGGGCTACACCGGCTTCATCTTTGACGGCCCTTTCTGGGCCCGCAAGATTAATCGCGGAATCTAACGAAACTAGCTAAACCAGACGTGCCGGTGGGCTCTTGGTTTCGGCTGGGTCAAAGACCGCAACCGGCTGCAAGATCGCCTCAGCTTTAGCAGCGATTTCGTCAGGAATAACAATCTCAAGTGCCTTCAGGTTTGAAGTGATTTGCTCCGGTTTGCTCGCGCCAACAATCGCACTCGACACATTCGGGTTACGCAGCACCCAGGCCAGTGCGAACTGAGCCATGGTAGCTCCACATTCCTCGGCTAGTGGTGCAAGCTGGGCAACTCGCGATAGCAGGTCATCGTTGAGCTTTTCACGGATGAACGAGCCAGCCTTTTCGTCGGCTGCGCGTGAGTCGCTAGGCACTGGCTGTCCAGGTAGATACTTGCCGCTCAAAATACCCTGAGCCATCGGAGACCAGACAATTTGGCTAACGCCGAGTGATTCGCTGGTTGGAATAACCTCTGCCTCGATAACCCTCCAGAGCATTGAGTACTGTGGCTGGTTCGAGATCAGCTGGAAGCCCATTTGCTTCGCCAACGCGGCACCAGCTGCAATTTGCTCGGCGCGCCACTCAGATACACCGATGTAAAGTGCCTTGCCCTGGCGCACGATGTCGGCAAACGCCTGCATGGTTTCTTCTAGTGGGGTCTCGTAGTCGAAACGGTGAGCCTGATATAGATCGACGTATTCAACGTTCATCCGCTTTAGCGAGCCGTTGATCGATTCCATGATGTGCTTGCGCGATAGACCGGTGTCGTTGGCACCTCGCTCGGCCACTGGCCAGTAGCACTTTGTGAAAAGTTCGATGCCTTCGCGACGAACTCCCGCGAGCGCCTTGCCAAGAACCACTTCGGCCGCTTGGTTCGCATAGACATCCGCTGTATCAAAAGACGTGATGCCGCCGTCTAGGGCAGCGTGAACGGTTGCCAAGGCCGCAGCCTCATCTACCTGCATGGCGTGGGTTAGCCAGTTGCCATAGGTCAGTTCGCTGACTTTGAAACCCGAATTGCCTAGATAGCGATACTTCATGAGTACTCCTTGATCAGTTGCTTGGTCAATGTTTCAACGTGCGAATGCAAATCTGGAATCCAGTTCTCTTGTTCCGGCTTCATCAAAACCGAACGAATAATTCTGGCGGTGTCTCTATCTTGCTCTAAATCGAAGCCTCGGCGGGCAAAACCCTGAGGCTTCATCACATAGGTCGCTAAGTGAATCTGCTGGTCTCGTGGCGCTTGAAATGATTTTTCGAACACGGCATGCGAAATGGCATCAACGCTAGAAAGCTTGGATGCGCGAGGCAGGTAGGCCACTATGTCGAGTTCTGGCACCTGTAGCGGGGCCAACACCTCGGATTCACTCAGCAGCTTGTGCCACTGAACCGCAGCGTTTCGCCCGCCTTGTAGCACCGCACCGAGGCCGTCTCTGGTGAGCGGAAACACCTGGAGAGTGGCCCACAAAGCAGCGGCCGAAGCACCGGCTCTCGAGCACTCGAGTTGAATCTCTCCAAAGTGCAAATCTTCGCTCGCGAAGTAGGTGTAGGGGGAGTCGTGCTTGTAGAAACGACCAATCGAAACATCGTTGAACAGCACTGCACCGCAGCCGTAAGGCTGCAATCCGTGTTTGTGTGGGTCTACGACTACCGAGTCAGACTGTGCAATCGCTCGGTAGTGTCTTGCCGTTTCTTCATCTAGTTGGTCAGCGATGAGCGTAAAGAATCCGCCATAGGCCGTATCGACGTGCACGCGCGCGCCGTATTTCCTCGCCAAAGGAATGATGTCGGCAAGCGGGTCTACTGCACCGAGCCCGGTCGTTCCAAGAGTCGCCACAACCGTGCCAATCTTGCCGGTAGCAAGTTTCTCGGCAAGGTCGTCGAGTCGCATACGCCCGAGCTCATCGGTGGCAATCGAAATCGCTGGGATGTTCAAAACTTCGGCCATGCGAGTGTGCGTGTAATGCGAATCTTCGCTGTGGGCAATCGCCAGATCGGGGTTGATCTCTCGACTCACCCAGAGCGCTTCGAGGTTGGCTGTGGTTCCACTCCAGGTGAGGTGCCCTAGATGAGTTTCTGGGTAGCCGAACATCCGCGCTAAATCTTTCACCACTTCTCGTTCGAGCATTGTCGTAGCGCGACCACCGTCAATCGAGTGATTATTTGGGTTGATCATCATTGTCGCGATGTATGCGGCCATTGCAACCGGATGCGGTGGCTTTAGCATTTGCCCGGCATAGTGTGGGTGAAAGTAGGGGGAGTTATCTTCGAGCCGATTCGTTAGATCTTCGAGAACCGATCGGACTTTTGAAATTTCTGCCTGTTGCGAAGGGTGGGCAGCGAACACCCCGTAGCTGTCTTTCATGCGGTCTACCGCCGAAATCACTTGGTCAGCGAGATCGGCGAGACGAATTTCTTGCTTGTTTTCCACGCAGACTCCTTTGTCTGTTGGTCAAATCGAGCTTGTGGCTCAGTTGCTAGATTACTGTGCCTCGTTTTACCTGCGGCTTAGGCAAGCGCATCGGGCGCATCTGCATGCTGCGCAAGGCGACATACATCTTTAGACCGCGCTCTAGATTGGCCTCGCCGTACTTCGAAGTTAGGCGTTTGGTCACCTTTCGGCTCAGTAGCACGGCGTCGACAATCATGCCGCCCATGATGCTCCACATGATCAGAATGGCTGCCAGGTTAACCACGTCGTTGTTGACGGTGTTCAAAATCACGGCCACGAACACGGTTGGCAACAGCAGTTCACCAACTGTGAAACGGGAGTCAACCATGTCTCTCGCAAGTTTTTTCTGTGGTCCACGGTCACGAACGGTCAGATAGCGTTCGTCGCCATTGAGCATGCCTTCGCGAGCTTCGGCCCGTTTTGCAGCCAGTTGAGCACGAGCGGCCTGTTTAGCCTCTTTGCTGCGATCCCCAATAAGTGGTTTCTTTCGAGCGGCTTCGCGTTCTTTGCGAGACGGGGTAGGGCGGCCTTTTCCGTTTGATGCGGTTGGCTGTGAAGAATCTGACATGAACTGCTCTCTTGTGTGTGAGTTTCTTGCTTAAGATTACCTTCATGAACGAATCGAAAATCGAATCACTGGTCTCAGACGTAAAAGAGTCGGTAAATCTTCAGTTTCCTGCCCGCATCGCAGACCTCTGCGACCTAGTGCGAATTCCAGGAATCGCTTGGGACGCGTTCGATGCTGCTGACCTCGAGCGAAGCGCTGAGGCTGTTAAGGCATTACTCGATGACCTCGAAATCTTCGATGCCGTTGAAATTCGCCGCGCCAGCGCCGGCGACAAAGTCGGTGCGCCAGCGGTTGTAGCTCGACGCGAAGCTAAAAACGGCAGGCCGCACATTCTTCTCTATGCACACCACGATGTTCAGCCTCCTGGCCCAGAAAACCAGTGGAACACCCCGGCCTTTGAGCCAACCTTGAGGGACGGGCGCATCTTTGCCCGAGGCGCAGCAGACGACAAGGCGGGTATCGTGGCTCACCTAACCGCGCTGCGCGTCTTGAAAGAAATCGCTGGCCCAGATTTTGATCTTGGTATCTCACTCTTTTTCGAGGGTGAAGAAGAAGCCGGTTCACCCTCGTTCAGAAACTTTCTAGACGAGAACCGCGAGCTGCTCGCTGCCGATGCAATCGTGGTTGCCGACTCGGCGAACTGGACGGTTGAGATTCCTGCCCTCACCACGACACTTCGCGGCCTCGTGTCGCAAGTTATCGAAATCAAGACACTCGACCACGCCCTGCACAGCGGAATGTATGGGGGAGTGGTGCCAGACGCCACCATGGCGCTAATCAGGCTTCTTGCTTCGCTACATGAGCATGACGGCTCGGTTGCCGTTCCTGGCTTGGTGCAAACCGCAGCAGCCGAACTCGACTACACCGAGGCAGCGCTTCGGGTAGATGCCGGTCTGCTTGGCCCAACCACGACGATCGGCACAGGAAGCCTGCTTTCTCGAATTTGGACACAACCCTCGATCACAGTTATCGGCATTGACACCAAAAACGTGGATGTCGCATCGAACACGTTGCTGCCTTCGGCCTCGGCCAAGATCAGCATGCGAATCGCCCCTGGTGACGAGCCAGAGAAGGCCCTGGCCGCTCTTCGTGCACATCTCGAAGCAAACCTTCCTTTCGGTGCGCAGATCACCTTCGGCGAAGTGGAGATGGGTAAGCCATTTGCCTCGAACACCGATGGGTGGGCCTTCAAGCTAGCCAAGGACGCACTGAGCGATGCCTTTGGCGTCGAAAGCGTCGAAATTGGAATCGGCGGTTCGATTCCGTTCATCGCCGACTTGACCGAGGTTTTCCCATCCGCCCAGATTTTGGTCACGGGTGTTGAAGAGCCTGACTCAAGAGCCCACAGCCCAAACGAGTCAGTTCACCTAGAAACACTGCGAAACGCAATGAGTGCCGAAGCGCTGATGTTGCTTCGAGCCAATGCGGCGGTTGTCCCGTCGGAATAGTCCGACCTGATTTATGCTTTAGACAGATAGAACAAGGAGCCAGAAATGTCTGAAACCCTAACCCACACTGTAGATCTCACCGAAGTCGCTCGCGACAAGGTTCGTGCACTCATCGAGGCAGAAGCCAACGAAGAGCTTCGCCTGCGAATCGAAGTCAAAACCGGTGGCTGCTCAGGCTTCATCTATCAGCTGTTCTTCGATGAAGAGCTTTCTGAATCAGATGCAGTGCGCGATTTCAACGGTGTGCAGGTGGTTGTAGACATGAAATCTGTGCCTTACCTAGATGGTGCATCGATTGATTACGAAGACACCATTCAGAAGCAGGGCTTCACGATTGACAACCCAAACGCTCAGAGCACCTGTGCCTGCGGCGATTCATTTGGATAAAAACTCTTTTCAGCACCAACTCAAGGCTCGATCACTAAAAAAAAGTGGTCGAGTCTTTGGTTTTATGGCGGTTTTGACGGGTTTGCAGGTGCCGACAAGCGTAGACTTAGCAGGTAACGATTCGATATCCGAAGGGTCGATTGTGCTTTCAAAGCGTGTACTTCGCTGGGCTTCTATCCCAGTAATCACCAGCATCACTCTATTTTTATCGGGCTGCAGCCCTTATGAGGCAAAGCTCGGCTTCTTGCCAGCCAACTCCGAAGGCGCTACCAACCACACCCAGCGCATCACCGACCTTTGGGTCGAGTCTTGGATCGTGCTCTGGGCCGTTGGAATTATCGCCTGGGGCCTGATGTTCTGGGCAATCATTGTCTACCGTCGCCGCAAGGGCGAGACGGGTCTTCCAGTGCAGTTGCGCTACAACAACCCGATCGAGACCCTCTTCACAGTCGTTCCGCTAATTCTGGTCATTGGTTTCTTTGCGATGACCGCACGTGACATGGCCGAAATCGAAAAACCGATCACAAACTCGGATGTTCGCATCGAAGTCATCGGAAAACAGTGGTCTTGGGACTTCAACTACCTAGACGAGAACGTCTATGAAACAGGCATTCAGTCGCAGTTTGAGGGCGAAGCCGGCGCAGAGTCCAAGCTTCCAACCCTTTATCTGCCGGTGAACAAGAGCGTTCAGATCGACCTCACCGCGCGCGACGTCATCCACTCATTCTGGGTTGTCGAGTTCTTGTACAAGAAAGACATGTTCCCAGGGCGCTGGAACCACGTTTACTTCACCCCAACCAAAATTGGAACCTACAAGGGCAAGTGTGCCGAGCTTTGTGGCGAGTCGCACTCCATGATGCTGTTCAACGTTCAGGTCGTCGACCAAGCAACCTATGACGCCAAGATGCAAGAACTTGAAGAAAAAGGCCAAACCGGCAAGCTCGGCATTGACCTAAACCGCAACCAAAACCTTCCGGGCGACAACCCAGACATCAGAGGATAAGACGATGGCTAACAACACCACTGCTGCTAAGTCAAAGGGACGCATTCTGGTTGAGTGGCTTACCACTACAGACCACAAGAAAATCGGTTACCTGTACCTGATTACCTCGGTGATTTACTTCGTTATCGCGGGTGTCATGGCACTGGTAATCCGCGCTCAGCTTGCTGCACCGGGGCTTGAGATCGTTGCTAGCAAAGAGCAGTACAACCAGCTCTTCACTATGCACGGAACCATCATGCTTCTGATGTTCGCGACTCCGCTGTTCGCCGCTTTTGCAAACATTTTGATGCCGGTTCAAATCGGTGCTCCAGACGTTGCTTTCCCGCGTTTGAACGCGATTGCCTACTGGTTCTACTTCTTCGGTTCGTTCATTGCCGTGGCCGGCTTCTTCACCCCGCAAGGTGCTGCTTCGTTCGGTTGGTTTGCTTACGCACCACTTTCGAACACCACGTTCTCACCTGGTATCGGTGGCGACTTGTGGGTGTTCGGTCTGGCACTTAGCGGTTTCGGAACCATCATGGGTGGTGTCAACTTCATCACCACGATCTTGACCATGCGTGCTCCTGGTATGACCATGTTCCGTTTGCCAATCTTCACCTGGAACACCTTGGTTACCTCGATCTTGGTAATCATGTGTTTCCCTCCACTAGCCGCAGCGCTTTTTGCACTTGGTGCCGACCGAAGATTCGGTGCGCACATCTTTGACCCGGCTAACGGTGGGCCTATGCTCTGGCAGCATTTGTTCTGGTTCTTCGGGCACCCCGAGGTGTACATCCTCGCCCTGCCGTTCTTCGGTATCGTCTCTGAAATCATTCCGGTGTTCAGCCGCAAGCCGATTTTTGGTTACAAGACTCTGGTCTATGCAACCATCGCCATTGCTGCGCTATCGATGACCGTATGGGCTCACCACATGTATGTAACCGGTTCGGTACTGCTGCCATTCTTCGCATTCACCACGATGCTTATCGCGGTGCCAACTGGCGTGAAGGTGTTCAACTGGATCGGAACGATGTGGAAGGGCTCGGTCACGTTCGAGACCCCGATGCTATGGACCTTGGGTTTCTTGACCACCTTCATCTTCGGTGGCCTTACCGGTGTGATCCTTTCATCACCCGTGCTCGACTTCCACCTGTCAGACAGCTACTTCGTGGTTGCCCACTTCCACTACGTAGTTTTCGGTACCGTCGTATTCGCAATGTTCGCCGGAATCTACTTCTGGTATCCAAAGATGACGGGCAAGATGCTCAATGAACGAATCGGAAAAGTTCACTTCTGGCTTCTATTCGTCGGTTTCCACGTGACTTTCTTGGTTCAGCACTGGTTGGGTGTCATCGGTATGCCGCGTCGCTACGCCACCTACCTGCCTGAAGACGGGTTCGACTGGATGAACATGGTTTCGACTGCCGGTTCGGCAATCCTTGCAATCTCGATGATTCCGTTTTTCTGGAACATCTACATCACCTGGCGCAAGGGCGAAAAGACCACCCTCAACGACCCTTGGGGTTATGGTCGCTCGCTAGAGTGGGCCACGGCCTCGCCATTCCCACGCCACAACTTCACGTCGATTCCACGCGTTCGCTCTGAATCGCCGGCATTCGATCTGAACCACCCAGAAGTAGATGCAGAGCCTGTAAAAGCTCCTGCGAAGCCTAAGGTCAAGAAGGGATAACGCCAGTGCGTACCAATGCAAACATCTTCTGGCTCCTAACCGTTTTCTACATCGTTTCGGCCGGCGGTTATGCCGCATGGGGTCTGCTTGACCCAAACTACGGCCACATCGAAGTTGTCGGTTTTGCTGCCATCTCAATGCTGGTTTTCATGTCAGGTTTCATCGGCTTCTACATCGAGAAAACCGCTCGTGTTCAGGGTCCGGTTCCTGAAGACAACTTGGATGCACGTATCGAAGACGGTGAGTCAGAAATCGGTTTCTTCGCTCCGTGGTCTTGGTGGCCTTTCTTCCTAGGCCTCTTCGCAGCCCTAGCCTTTGCATCGCTCGCGGTTGGTTGGTGGATGTTCTTCATCGCCTTCCCACTGGCGCTAATCGCGATCATCGGCTTCGTTTTCGAACACAGCCGCGGGCACCACGCACACTAATTCATCGAACCAAGAAGGCCACTGTTGCAGAATCTGCGCGGTGGCTTTTTTTTTGCGTGGCACTAGGCTTTCCACATGACTGTTTGGGGAATGCATCCGTTTGACGATGACGACTTAATTGATTTTTCATACGAAATAAAACGCCTTGGATTGGCCGCGCTTACGCGCGCGCTTCGAGATGCCCGTTATTCAGACTCAAGAGAAGAGCAGCATGCCGAAGGGTTTGCGGCCGCCTTTGTCGTTGCAAGCATTCGGGCCAACGATGCTGAAGCAGTCAGCGCCGAGACGCTCGCACTAAAGCCGTCTCAGCAACTAGTCGATTCGGCTGCTGCAGCGATAAGGGTGATTCGCCAGCAGGGTACCGATTATTTGAACCGCTGGCTCGTATTTGGTGAAGACGTTCATCAGCAGAAATTGGCGCAGTTGGATGAGATAGGTCAGGCTCTGGGAGTTCCGGCGGGGGAGAAAACTGGAGCAGGTGATGTTCTCCAAGGAAACGCGCCGGCAGAGCAAGAGCCCCACGAGAACAGCTGGCAGAACCAAAGGCTCCTAAATCTTCAGCTCTTAGATGCTAGGCACAAGATGCACGACGCCTCTGACGTCGAACGTGATGTTGATCACACGTTCGTCTGTGCATCCGAGAAGGTTGCCATGGCTGTCTTTAAGGCCCTCGGCGAGGGTTTTTCGATCGAAGGGCCAGCCCATCTACCTGCCGAAGATGGCGAGGTTGAGTGTTGGGTTATCGTGGCAACGAAGAGCTATGCGCCAGATTTTGAGAGCACCTGGGGCTATACGCTGCGTATGTTCGACATTGCTTTCACATGTGGTGCCGTTTACGACGGCTGGGGTTCGCCCATCATCAAGCGCAAGAAATCCTGGTTCGGTCGCTAGACAATCTCTAGGCATAGAAAAAGCCCGCCAGATTTCTCTGGCGGGCTCTCTCTTCAAATGCTTAGTGCAGCTCTTTACCGTGGTCGTGAGCTGCTTCGATTTCACCCTTAGTTGGTGGAACCACGCGGTCTTCAAAGTAGAAGCGCGACAGAGCGGCACGAATGCGCGAGCGCAAGGTGATGACACCCTTGGCGTTCGGGCGGGCCAACATCGGCTCGTAAGCCTTGTAACCGACGAGCTTGTATAGCTCGTACTCGTCCATCG